>CAIRYF010000040.1 GCA_903882725.1 uncultured Simplicispira sp. | reverse complement strand
GTCAGGGCGTGGATGTCCGAGCGCGCCACGCGCGAATGCAGCACGTCGCCGACGATGGCCACGGTCAGGTTGCTAAAGTCTTTTTTGTAGTGCCGGATGGTGTACATGTCCAGCAGCCCCTGCGTCGGGTGGGCGTGGCGGCCATCGCCGGCGTTGATGACGTGAACGTGGGGTGCCACGTGCTGGGCAATCAAATACGGCGCGCCCGATTCGCTGTGGCGCACCACAAACAAGTCCGCTGCCATGGCTGACAGGTTGGCGATGGTGTCTAGCAGCGACTCGCCCTTGCTGGCCGAGCTGCGCGCAATGTCCAAATTGAGCACATCAGCCGACAAACGCTTGGCAGCAATTTCAAAGGTGGTGCGGGTGCGGGTGCTGTTTTCAAAAAACAGGTTAAAGACGCTTTTGCCGCGCAACAGCGGCACTTTTTTGACCTCGCGATCGCTGACTGACACAAAGTTGGCGGCGGTGTCGAGGATGTGCGTGACGATGTCGCGCGGCAGACCCTCGATGGACAGCAGGTGGATCAGCTCGCCATTGGCGTTGAGTTGGGGATTGCGCTGGTGCAGCACGGGTCAAACCTCTCGGATTTCAAAATAAAGGGTACTGGCATCACTGCCAGCAGCCGCAGTGGCCGCCGCAGTGCGTGCCAGCGCCAGCAATTGGCCAGCGGGCAGCACCACGCGGGCAGCGGCAAAGTCGGCTTGCACCGGCAATTCGCGTCCACCGCGATCGACCAGCACCGCCAAGCGCACACGCGCTGGGCGGCCATAGTCGTACAGCTCGTTGAGCACGGCGCGCACGGTGCGCCCGGTGTAAAGCACGTCGTCCAGCAGCAAAATATCCGCGCCGTTGACATCAAACGCCAGCGTGGTTTGGGCGCTGGCGCTCAGGCCGCGCTGGGCAAAGTCGTCGCGGTGCATGGCCGATGAAATCACGCCCGGCGCGCCGTCCAGCCCCAAATCTTTTTGCAAGCGCTCAACCAGCCACGCGCCGCCCGAAGTGATGCCGACCAGCTGCGTTTGCGCCTCGCGCATGGCGCGCACGCCGCGCAGCAGTTCGCCGTACAGGGCTTCGTCGTCGAGTACCAAGCTGGTGGCGCAGTCGGCGCTGCTAGAAAAATGGGTGGCAGGGGTGGTAGGGGTAGTCAAGGCAGGCTCCTTAAAAACTGTTCCAAAATGATGCAGGCCGAGGCCGCGTCGGCATCGCGTGCGCCGCCGGACAGTGCTTCGGTGGTGCTGTAGCGTTCGTCCACCTCAAACACCGGCAGGCCAAAGCGACCGCGCAACTGGCGTGCAAATTTCAGCGCACGGGCAGTGTTTTCGTGGCTGGCACCGTCGGGGTGGTAGGGCACGCCAATCACCAATGCGTCGGGTTGCCACTCGGCCAAGCGCGCAGCGACGTGGGCAAAGCGCGCATCCCCTTCAGCGCGGATGGTGGTTTGTGGCGTGGCGCTGCGCAGCAGGCGGTTGCCGACGGCCACGCCGCTGCGTTTGAGACCCAAGTCAATCGCTAAAAAACTTTGTAAATGTGCTGCAACGGGTATAGCTACGGGTGCAGCCACGGACGCGGGTGCCGACTGTGGCGCGCTCATGCGTGGCCCGCCTGTGGTGCCAAGCGCCAAGCCTCTAGGCCCAGCAGGCCCAAAGCGCCGTCGTAGCGCTCGGCCACCGGGGTGTCAAAAATCAAACCGGCATCGGCCGCCACGGTGAGCCAGCTGTTGTCGGCCAGCTCGGCTTCAAGTTGGCCTTCGCTCCACGCGGCGTAACCCAGCGTCACCAGCACCCGGCGCGGGCCCACGCCCGAGGACAGTGCTTCCAGCACGTCTTTGGAGGTGGTCATGTCCAG
>CAIRYF010000039.1 GCA_903882725.1 uncultured Simplicispira sp. | reverse complement strand
GGTGACGCGCACCTATGCCGTCAAAGTCGGCTTGGATAGCCTGAATGGCCTCAATGGCACTGCCACCCTGGCACCACTGGGTGCCACGGTGTATGTCACGCCGCAAGGGCTGGGCCATGTTGGCACCCAAGCCATCACATTGCCGACCACGGCGCTGCGCCAAGAAGGCCAGGGCACTGCGGTGTGGGTGTACGACCCGGCCAGCGCCACGGTGCGATCGCAAACGGTAGAGATTGCCAGTGCCGACGGCAATGCCGCCGTGGTGGCCGCTGGCCTAGAGCCGGGGATGCAGGTGGTGGCGACGGGCGTACACGTGCTCTCGCCGGGACAGAAAGTGACGGTTTACCAGTCAAATCAGCCTGCAGCCCCCGCCAGTAAAGCGCTTGCAGCTACTGAAAACAGAGCAAACACGCCCGCTTCTGCGGCGCCTGCGGCAGCGCCTGCCGCCCCGCAGTGAGCACGCTATGACGCCAGTCGAACCAAAAAAGGGTTTCAATATTTCCAAATGGGCGCTCGACCATCCGGCGCTGACGCGCTATTTGATGATCGTGCTGCTGTTGATGGGGGTCGGGGCTTATTTTCAGCTGGGGCAGGACGAAGACCCGCCGTTTACCTTTCGCGCCATGGTGGTGCGTACCTATTGGCCGGGCGCTACGGCGCAGCAGGTGGCCGAGCAAGTCACCGACAAGCTAGAGCGCGTACTGCAAGAGGTGCCCTACGCCGACAAAATTCGCAGCTATTCCAAGCCGGGCGAGTCGCAAATCATCTTTCAAATCAAAGATTCATCACGCCCCACCGAGGTGGCTGGGGTGTGGTATGCGGTGCGCAAAAAAATTGGCGATATGCGCTACACCTTGCCCCAAGGCGTGCAGGGGCCGTTTTTTAACGACGATTTTGGCGATGTCTATGGCGTGATTTATGCGCTGGAGGGTGAGGGCTTTAGCTATGCGGAGCTGAAAGTTTTTGCCGACGACGTGCGCCAGCAACTGCTGCGCGTGCAAGACGTGGCCAAGGTTGAATTGTTTGGCGTGCAAGACGAAAAGCTGTTTATCGAGGTGTCGCAAAAGCACTTGTCGCAGCTGGGTTTGGATATGAACCAGGTGTTGGCGCAGTTGGGCCAGCAAAATGCCGTCGAAAGCGCAGGCGCTATACAAACTGCACAAGACCAGGTGCAAGTGCGCGTGGCCGGTCAATTTAATGCCGTGGAAGACCTGCGCGCCATGCCGATTCGCGGTGCCTCGGGGCGTCAGTTGCGCTTGGGCGACATTGCCGAGGTCAAGCGCGGCTATGTCGATCCGCCCAGCGTCAAGGTGCGCTTTGAGGGCCAAGAAGTGATTGCGCTGGGTGTGTCGATGGCCAAGGGCGGCGACATCATTCGTTTGGGCAAGGCACTGCACGCCACCACGCAGCGCATTGCGCCGCAGCTGCCTGCCGGTGTGCAGTTGGTGAATGTGCAAGACCAGCCCAAAGCCGTGGCCAGCTCGGTCAATGAATTTATCAAGGTGTTGATTGAGGCGGTCGTGATCGTGTTGGCGGTCAGTTTTGTCGCACTAGGCCTGCACCAGCGCCGTGGCCCGCAGCCGTGGTGGAAGCGCTGGTACATCGACCCACGCCCGGGCTTGGTGGTCGGCATCACCATTCCGCTGGTGCTGGCGGTGACGTTTTTGGCCATGTGGTACTGGAACATTGGCCTGCACAAAATATCGCTCGGCTCGCTGATCATTGCGCTGGGGCTGTTGGTCGACGACGCCATCATTGCCGTCGAAATGATGGTGCGCAAAATGGAAGAGGGCTACGACAAGGTGCGCTCGGCCACCTTTGCCTACGAGATCACGGCCATCCCGATGCTGACCGGCACACTGATCACCGCCGCCGGTTTTTTACCGATTGGCATTGCCAAATCCATGGTCGGTGAATACGCCTTTGCCATCTTCGCTGTCACGGTGATTGCGCTGGTGTTGTCGTGGATTGTCTCGGTCTACTTTGTGCCCTACTTAGGCACGCTGCTGCTGAAAACGCCCGAGCACGTCACGCTGCTGCCCGCCATTGCCGGCGCAGCGCCGGGCATTACCGAAGACCCGCACGAGGTGTTTGACAGCCCGTTCTACAACGTCTTTCGCCGTACCGTGAACTGGTGCGTTGAGCACCGCTGGCTGACGATTGGCGCTACGGTGCTGATTTTTGCGCTGGGCATTGTCGGCATGGGCCGGGTGCAGCAGCAGTTTTTTCCAGACTCAGCGCGGCCTGAAATCATGGTCGATGTGTGGTTTCCGGAAGGCACCTCGTTTGCTGGCAACGAGGCCGTGACGCACCGCGTCGAAGCGCGCCTGCGCGCCGAGCCGGGCGTGACCAATGTAGCCACTTGGGTCGGATCGGGTGTGCCGCGTTTTTATCTGCCGCTAGACCAAGTGTTTGCGCAAACCAACGTCTCGCAGTTCATCGTCATGGCAGAGGATTTGAAGGTGCGTGAAACCTTGCGGGTCAAGCTGCCCGCCTTGTTGGCGACAGAATTTCCCGAGGTACGCGGGCGCGTCAAGCTGCTGCCCAACGGGCCGCCGGTGCCGTATCCGGTGCAGTTTCGCGTCGTCGGCCCCGAACCGGCCAAGCTGCGCGGCTATGCCGATGAGGTCAAGGCGGTGCTGCGCGCGGCAGCGCAAATGCGCGGCGTCAACGACAACTGGAATGAGTCAGTCAAAGTGATGCGCCTAGAGGTCGATCAGGCCAAGGCGCGCGCCTTGGGCGTGACCAGCCAGTCGATTGCCCAAGCGCTGCGGGTGATGCAGTCGGGTATGCAGGTCGGCCAGTACCGCGAAGGCGACAAGCTGATTGACATCGTGCTGCGCCAGCCCGAGGACGAGCACCGCTATATCTCTGACATTGCCAACGCTTATGTCAGCACCGCATCAGGCCGGGCCATTGCGCTAACGCAGATTGCCAAGCCAGCGCTGGCCTGGGAGCCCGGCGTGATGTGGCGCGAGAACCGCAACTACGCCATCACGGTGCAAGGCGATGTGGTCGAAGGCTTGCAGGGCGCTACGGTGACGCAGGTGCTGCTGCCGGATCTGCGCAAAATTGAAGCCGCTTGGCACGCCACTGGCGAGAGCGCCTACCGCATCGAGGTGGCGGGCGCGGTCGAAGAAAGCTCCAAAGGCTCGGCGTCGATTGCAGCGGGGCTGCCGATCATGCTGTTCATCACCTTCACGCTGCTGATGCTGCAACTGCACAGCTTTAGCCGCGCCATGCTGG
>CAIRYF010000038.1 GCA_903882725.1 uncultured Simplicispira sp. | reverse complement strand
TCTGCCCCGACGGCGAGGTCTGTGCCGTCGGCGTCTGCGTCGAGGGCGAGGGCGAGGGCGAGGGCGAGGGCGACGATGGTGAAGAGGGCTGGTTCATGGCTCAAATTCCTGTCCATTTTGCAAAAGCTGGTGCAGCGCAGCGGCATCACCGCGTGGTGTGCGTCCACAAGCGTCGGCGCGCAACGCACCGCGTAAATCGTCTAAGTCATAAATCAGCAAATGCACGCCGACCATCAAACCCAGCTCTGTCGATGGACAGCCGATGCTCAGAGCCTCCACTGGCTGGCCATGCAAGCCGCGCACGGTGTGCGCGTCGTAGTCCACGCCTCGGTTAATCAGTGCTATTTCGGCTGATTTGGAGTCATCGCAAAACAACTGCAGGTAAATATCCGATAAACGCGTAGCCGTGCCGTGCCACACCGGGCCACCCACATAGGGGCGAAATGCCGCCATGCGCTCCATCCACAGCAGCGCCAAGCGGCGCAGCACCTGCAGCTCGCCCGGCTGGGTATCGGCGCAAAACAGCGCCAAGTGCTCGCGCACCGCTTCTTCTACCCGCTCGTTATTGGGCAGTGCAGTGCGCGCCGGCAAGCCCAGCTGCTTGAGCGCACGGCGCTTGGCTGGGCCGTATTCCAAGCCCTCATCCACCACCAGAGCAGCGGCGGTTTGGGCAATTTCAGACTCGATAGATAGGTGCATAGCAAAACTCTTGAGCCAGCATTGTGGCCCGAACGCGCCCCTGTGCCGCAACACCTTGCGCCGGTGGGACTTTATTCAGTGCCAGTTATTTGCGCTGTAGACAGCTACTTTTTTGATAGCTACAAGCGCTTATATACAAAGGGCTGGAAGCCGTTTTGGCTAAATATCTTAAAATCAGGCCATGCATATACACATTTTGGGGATTTGCGGCACATTCATGGGCGGCTTGGCCGCTTTGGCGCGCGAGGCGGGGCACAAAGTCACCGGCTGCGACGCCGGCGTTTATCCGCCGATGAGCGATCAGCTGCGCGCTTTGGGCATTGATTTGATCGAGGGTTTTGGCGCTGACCAATTGGCGCTACAGCCGGATATGTTTGTGGTTGGTAACGTTGTTAGCCGCGCGCGTTTGCCCGATGGCAGCGCCAAATTTGCGCTGATGGACGCCATTTTGGATGCTGGCCTGCCCTACACCAGCGGGCCGCAGTGGCTGGCCGAGCACGTTTTGCAAGGCCGCCATGTGCTGGCCGTGGCGGGTACGCATGGCAAAACCACCACCACCACCATGCTGGCCTGGATTTTGGAATGCGCGGGTCGGCAACCGGGCTTTTTGGTGGGTGGCGTGCCGCTGAACTTTGGTGTCTCGGCGCGGCTGGGCGCAGGCACGCAGTCCAGTGCGCCGCTGTTTGTCATCGAGGCCGACGAGTACGATACGGCGTTTTTCGACAAGCGCAGCAAATTTGTGCATTACCGCCCGCGCACGGCGGTGCTTAACAACCTGGAGTTTGATCACGCTGACATTTTTGACGATTTGGCGGCTATCGAGCGCCAATTTCACCATTTGGTGCGCACCGTGGCACCGTCGGGCTGCGTGGTGTTTAACGGCTTGGAAGAAAGTTTGGCGCGCGTGTTGCACCAAGGTTGCTGGAGCCAGCAGCGCAGCTTTGGTGCGGCGGTCAGCGACTTTTGCGCCCAGGGCGAGCCGCAGGCGTTTGACGTGCTGCAGCGCGGCGTGGTGGTAGCACGGGTGCAATGGGCGTTGACGGGGGTACACAACCAGCTCAACGCACTGGCCGCCATAGCCGCGGCCGACCATGTTGGCGTGGCACCTGTGCAAGCGGCAGCGGCGCTGGCCAGCTTTGAAAACGTGCGTCGGCGCATGGAGCTGCGCGGCAGTGTGCGTGGCATTGCGGTGTATGACGACTTTGCCCACCATCCGACGGCCATCCGCACCACGCTGGACGGCCTGCGCCGCAGCGTCGGCGCGCAAAACCGGGTGCTGGCGGTGTTTGAACCGCGCAGCAACACCATGAAGCTGGGGGCCATGAAGGCGCAATTGCCGTGGGCACTCGACGCGGCGGACTTGGCCTTTTGCCACACCGCCGGGCTGGACTGGGATGCGGGCGCTGCGCTGGCAGCGCTGGGCGTCGGCACCGGGGCGGGCCAGCGCGCGCAAACGGCAGGCAGCATTGCCCAACTGTTGGCCCAAGTGGTGCAAGCGGCGCGGCCAGGCGACCACATTGTGTGCATGAGCAACGGCCCTTTTGGTGGCATCCACCAGCAATTGCTGGACGCTTTGGGCTGATCTGGCCGTGGCTTTTAAGGGCCTTTAATGGCCTTTAATAGTTTTTAGGGCCAAGCAGTGGGGTGGGTGCCAGAATGGCAATGGCATTTCAATTTCTTCGTTATGCCCGTTCCATTCGTTCCACCACGTTACAGGAGTCCGCCATGGCCACGCCGTTGCCCCAGCCCATCCCGCACGCTTTTGCATCCACGCTCCAGCGTTTTACGACCGCGTCGGGTCAATCGGGCCAGTTCTATTCGCTGCCGGCGTTGGCAGAGCAGTTTCCCCAGGTCAAGCGTTTGCCGGTGTCGATTCGTATCGTGCTGGAGTCGGTGCTGCGCAACTGCGATGGCCGCAAAGTCACGCCAGAGCACGTAGCGCAACTGGCCCAGTGGCAGCCCCAAGCCGAGCGCAGCGATGAAATTGCGTTTGTCGTCTCGCGCGTGGTGTTGCAAGACTTCACGGGCGTGCCGCTGCTGGTCGATTTGGCCGCCATGCGCAGCACCGCGCTGCGCCTAGGCCAAGACGCGCAAAAAATCGAACCGCTGGTGCCGGTGGATTTGGTGGTCGATCACTCCATCATGGTTGATTCTTATGGCCAGAAAGACTCGCTGGACATCAATATGCGGCTTGAGTTTCAGCGCAACCGCGAGCGCTACGAGTTCATGAAATGGGGGATGCAGGCGTTTGACACCTTTGGCGTGGTGCCGCCGGGCTTTGGCATCGTCCACCAAGTCAACCTTGAATATCTGGCGCGCGGCGTACATAAAACTGCCGAGGCTGCGTCTGGCGATATTTCTGACCCTATTTATTATCCAGACACCTTGGTCGGCACCGACAGCCACACCACCATGATCAACGGCATTGGCGTGGTTGGCTGGGGCGTGGGCGGCATTGAGGCCGAAGCTGCCATGCTCGGCCAGCCGGTCTATCTGCTGACCCCCGACGTTGTTGGCGTCGAATTGAGCGGCCAGCTGCGCGAAGGCGTCACCGCCACCGACTTGGTGCTGACAGTGACCGAGCTGCTGCGCGGGCGCAAGGTGGTGGGCAAGTTTGTCGAATTTTTTGGTGCTGGCACGCGCACGCTGGCCCTGCCTGACCGCGCCACCATCGCCAATATGGCCCCCGAATACGGCGCGACGATGGGCTTTTTTCCGGTCGATGAAAAAACCATTGACTACTTTCGCGGCACTGGCCGCACCGAGGCTGAGATCGAGGCCTTTGAGGCCTACTTCAGGGCGCAGGGTTTGTTTGGCGTGCCCCTGGCCGGTGAGGTCGATTATTCCGAGGTGATTGCCTTGGACTTGGGCAGCGTCACGCCCAGCTTGGCTGGCCCCAAGCGCCCGCAAGACCGCATCGAGCTGGGCAAAGTGGCAGCGCAGTTCACTTCGCTGTTTAGCAAACCGAACGCCGAAAACGGCTTTAACCAACGCGCCGATCGCCTGACGCAGCGCCACCCGCTGGCCTGCGCGCTGGATCAAGCTCCGGTGGTGCCCGCACCGGCCCAAGCGCCCCAGCCCGGTGCCGAGCGCAACGTCGCTGAAATGGTCAGCAACCGCCCAACACTAGAAGCCGCCCAAGCCGCCGCGCCCGAAGCGGTGCCCGTGTGCGAGTTGCCCAGTGAAGCTGCGCTCAAAGTCGGCCACGGCGACGTGTTGATTGCCGCCATCACCAGCTGCACCAACACTTCCAACCCCAGCGTGCTGCTGGCCGCCGGGCTGCTGGCCAAAAAAGCCGTTGAGGCCGGGTTGCGCGTGCAGCCGCACATCAAAACCTCGCTGGCACCGGGCTCGCGCATCGTTACCGAGTATTTGAGCCAGACCGGTCTGCTGGCGTATCTGGAGCAATTGGGCTTTGCGCTGGCGGGGTAC
This sequence comes from uncultured Simplicispira sp., assembly GCA_903882725.1. Classification (GTDB taxonomy): domain Bacteria; phylum Pseudomonadota; class Gammaproteobacteria; order Burkholderiales; family Burkholderiaceae_C; genus Simplicispira. The sequence goes on along the minus strand of CAIRYF010000038.1, from coordinate 2,451 downwards.
GGTTGCACCACCTGCATCGGCAACGCTGGCGACTTGACGCCCGAGCTGAACGAGGCCATCACGCAAAACGACTTGATTTGCGCCGCCGTGTTGTCGGGCAACCGCAATTTTGAGGCGCGCATCCACCCCAACATCAAGGCCAATTTTTTGGCCAGCCCGCCGCTGGTGGTGGCCTACGCCTTGGCTGGCAGCGTGCTGACCGACATCACCACCGAGCCGCTGGGCCAAAACGCGCAGGGGCGCAAGGTGTATCTGAAAGACGTGTGGCCCAGCAGCGAAGAAATTCACGCGCTGATGCCCTTTGCGATGAACGGCACAGCCTTCTGCGACAACTACGCCAAGGTCAAGACCGAACCCGGCTTGCTGTGGCAAGCCATCCACGGTGTGGGCGGCGAAACCTACACCTGGCCGAGCAGCACCTATATTGCCGAGCCGCCTTATTTCAATCAATTTGCTATCGAAGATGTAGCTGCAAGCGCAGGTGACATAAGGGCTACAGGCCAAAATGATGCTTATTCTGTGCGCAGCGCGCGGATTATGGCGCTGTTTGGCGATTCGATCACTACCGACCATATTTCGCCCGCTGGTGCCATCAAAGCCAGCTCACCGGCGGGCCAATGGCTGCTGCAGCGCGGCATCCACAAGGCCGACTTCAACAGCTACGGCGCGCGCCGGGGCCACCACGAAGTGATGGTGCGCGGCACCTTTGCCAACGTGCGCATCAAAAACCTGATGCTGCCTGTGTTGGAGAGCGGCTCGCGCGAAGAGGGCGGCGTCACGCTGTTCCAAAACCCCGGCCCGTTGCAGGGCGAAAAGCTCTACATCTACGACGCCGCCATACATTACATGGCCCAAGGCACGCCGACGGTGGTGTTTGCGGGTGAAGAGTACGGCACCGGCTCAAGTCGCGACTGGGCCGCCAAAGGCACACAACTGCTGGGCATCAAGGCGGTGATTGCGCGCAGTTTTGAGCGCATCCACCGCTCCAACTTGGTCGGCATGGGCGTGCTGCCGTTGCAGTTCCAAGGGGACGACTCGTGGCAGTCGCTGGGCTTGACTGGCGAAGAAACCATTGATGTGCTGCCCGATGCTGCGCTGACGCCGCAAAGCACGGCCACGCTGGTGGTGCGCTACGACGATGGCCGCCGCCGCGAGGTGGCGCTGACGCTGCGCATCGACACGCCGATTGAGGTCGACTACTACCGTGCTGGCGGCATCCTGCCCTACGTGCTGCGCCAGTTGCTGGCGGCCTAACTTTTTGCCGCTAACCCCCGTCTGGCAACGCTGATACGTCGCGCATCAACTGGCGGCTCTTGCACTAAAAGCTCTCCCACTCCTCACCAGCGGTTTTGGCTGTGACGGCAGACGAGGCTTTTGGCGTGCTGGCGCCGAGTTTCGGTGTGCTGGCATGGCCCGGTTTGCGCAGCGGTGGGTGTGCCTGGGTGTGGGTGCGTGCGGGGGAATGAAGGTGTGGGCTGCCCAGGCCGTGAGACTGCCCATGCTCCGCCAGCTTGAACACCTCCACCGTCTGCACCAGCTCTTGTGCCTGCGATTTAAGACTGTTGGCGGCAGCGGCCATCTCTTCGACCAGCGCGGCGTTTTGCTGCGTGGCCTGGTCCATCTGCGTTACCGCTTCGCCGACTTGGGCCACGCCAAGGCTTTGCTCGCTGCTGGCCGCGCTGATCTCGCCCATGATGTCCGTCACACGGCGAATGCTGCTCACCACCTCCGTCATGGTGGAGCCAGCCTGATCAACCAGCGCACTGCCCTGTTCCACCCGCTCCACGCTGGCACTGATCAAACTCTTGATCTCCTTGGCCGCTTCGGCCGAGCGCCCGGCCAGCGAGCGCACCTCACTCGCCACCACGGCGAAACCCCGCCCCTGCTCGCCAGCGCGGGCCGCTTCCACCGCCGCATTGAGCGCCAGAATATTGGTCTGGAACGCAATACCGTCAATCACACTGATGATGTCAGAAATGCGCTTGGAAGAATCATTGATGTGCTTCATGGTGTCCACCACCTGTGCCACCACTTCGCCGCCTTTGATAGCCACCGTCGAGGCACTTTGCGCAAGTTGGTTCGCCTGACGCGCGCTATCGGCGTTTTGCGTTACGGTAGAACTCAGCTCCACCAAGGAGGCGGCGGTTTGTTCCAGCGCGCTGGCCTGACTTTCGGTACGGCCACTCAAATCGTGGTTGCCTTCGGCAATCTGCGCGCTGGCGGCGGCCACGCTTTCGGAGCCTGAGCGCACGCTGGTCACGACTGTCGACAGACTGGTTTGCATATCGGACAAGGCTTGTAGCAGTTGCGCCACCTCGTCTTTTCCGTCCGTCTTCATGGCGTGGTTTAAATCACCTTGCGCCACGGCATGGGTGATTTCTACCGCCCGGCGTAAAGGCACGGTGATGCCGCGTGCCAGATAAATACCGAACATAACAGCGAACAACAGGC
>CAIRYF010000037.1 GCA_903882725.1 uncultured Simplicispira sp. | reverse complement strand
GTGGTGCTGGACGGCACTGGCCTCACGGACGCCGAGATGCAGCGCTTTGCCGCATGGACCAACCTGGCCGAGACCACTTTCCTGCTGCCACCCACACCCGAAGGCGCTTCGGCAGGGGCCGACTACCGCGTACGCATCTTCACCACTGCTTATGAAATGCCGTTTGCCGGACACCCTACGCTGGGTAGCTGCCACGCCTGGCTGCAGGCGAGCGGCACGCCAAGAAATGGCGACACCATCGTGCAGGAATGCCAAGTGGGCCTGGTGCGCGTGCGCCGCACCGGCAGCCAGCTGGCGTTTGCCGCACCGGCATTGCAGCGCAGCACCCCAACCGCCGAGATCGTGGCACGCTTGGCCAGCGCGCTGGGCATTGCCGTAAAGCAGGTGCTGGCCGCACAGGTGCTGAACAACGGCCCGCGCCATTTCGGCCTGCTGCTGGACGACCCGGACACGGTGCTGTCCATCACCCCGGACCTTGCTGCACTGCGCGCCTGGTGCCAGGACACGGGCAACAGCGGCGTCGGCTTTGCGGCGCGCTACGCCAAGGACAGAGGCAGCGCTCTCATCAAACGCTCGAACCGCGAAGCGCGGGCTTTCGATGCCGCGCCCGCAATCGACACAGACGCCATCGACCTCGAAGTGCGCTTCTTTGCCAACGACGTACAGGTGTCTGAAGACCCCATCACCGGCAGCTTCAACGCCAGCCTGGCGCAGTGGCTCATTGCCGAGGCGCACATGCCAGGGACCTACACCGCAGCACAGGGGCGATGCATCGGCCGTGAAGGGCGTGTGTTTATTGCACAGGATGCCAACGGCCAGGTGTGGGTGGGCGGTAACAGCGTCACTTGCATCTCGGGTATCGTCGCGCTATGAGCGAACCTGCCGCATTACCCACCGACACGCCATCCATAACAGCTTCAGTCACACCGGCACCGGCCACGCAGCCACGCTTCGTCACCGGCTCGCTCATGCGCCACATTGTGGTGATGGCGGGCACCGGCGCTATTGGTTTGGTGGCCATATTTGCGGTGGATCTGATCAACCTGCTTTACATATCCATGCTGGGAGAACAGGCTGTTGCTGCAGCAGTGGGATTTGCAGGTGTGGTGGCGTTTTTCCATCTATCGCTGTATATCGGTCTGCTGATTGGCATTGCAGCTGTTGTGTCTCGCACCATTGGCGCACACCGGATGCACGAGGCGCGCGGCATTGCTACTTCGAGCCTGGTGCTGGTAGCGGGTATTTCTGTGCTGATGTCCGGCACAACCATGCTGTTTCTGGAACCCCTGCTGCACCTGTTGGGTGCGCGGGGCAAGGTGTTGGAGCTTGCCTGTCGGTACCTGATGTTCACGCTGCCATCGACCGTTTTTCTCGGCATCGGCATGGCCTGCACGGCACTCCTACGGTCGGTAGGCGATGCCCGCCGCTCCATGCTCGTAACTCTGGTACCGGCCATTGTGACGGCCGTACTCGACCCGCTTTTTATATTTGCGTTTGGCCTGGGACTGGACGGCGCTGCGGTAGTGCTGGTCATCGCCCGCACGGTGCTGGTAGGGGTGGGGCTTTATGGCGCATGGTACGTGCACAAGTTGCTGGCCCCCTTCCACAAGGACCGCCTTCGAACCGACGCCAGGCTGCTGTTTTCAGTGGCGGGCCCTGCAGTGCTCACCAACCTGGCTACACCCGTAGGCGCAGCTTTTGTAACCCAGAGCGTGGCGCAGTTTGGCGAATCGGCCATAGCCGGGCAAGCGACCATTGACCGGCTCACGCCGGTTGCCTTTGGTTTGATCTACTCCTTAAGCGGTGCGGTGGGGCCGGTGCTGGCCCAAAACCTGGGCGCCG
>CAIRYF010000036.1 GCA_903882725.1 uncultured Simplicispira sp. | reverse complement strand
GAAGGCATCGACCAGCGTGCCTGCAATGCGGTCAAACACCGGACCGACCAAAGTCGCCAGTGCTTTGCTAGAGAAGCCATAGTTCAGCAGCAGTTCGACGCGGCAAGCGCGCTGGCTGCCATCGCCGACGGGGTGAAAGTGCCAGTCGCCATCTAACTGCGAAAACGGTCCCTTGACCAGACGCATTTGCATACGCCGACCTGCCTCGTGGGTGTTGCGCGTGACAAAGGTCTGGCGCAAGCCGCTAAAGGCAATGCCGATTTCGGCCAGCATCCCGGTTTCGTCTTGTTCGAGCACGCGCGAGTGGTCGCACCAAGGTAAAAATTCTGGGTATTTTTCGACGCCCACGACCAGAGCGAACATCTCTTCGGGGCTATACCAGATCAATACGGATTTGCTGACAGTTTTCATGTGGGGGCGCTTGCGCCGTGCGCTGCGGCCACTAAAGCCACCAGCGTGGCTGGAGTAACTAGAATCGCAGATGCGCGAAGCCTGCAATTGTAGGGAGGCCTTTTATCTCCCTCCTGGTGCGCCCTTATTCCTGATGGCCAAGAAACCCCAAACCTCCTCCCGTATTGCCGACAATAAAAAGGCGGCATACAACTATTTTTTTGAAGAACGCCACGAGGCCGGCATGGCGCTCGAAGGCTGGGAAGTCAAAGCGCTGCGCGAAGGCAAAGTGCAGTTGACCGATGGCTATGTGGTGATCCGCAATGGCGAGCTGTTTTTGATCGGTTGTCAAATTAATCCGCTCAAAACCGCCTCAACCCACGTCAATCCCGACTCGGTACGCACCAAAAAATTGCTACTGCACAAAGAGCAAATCAAGCACCTGATCATCAAGGTCGAGCAAAAGGGCTACACCTTGGTGCCGCTCAACCTGCACTGGAAAGATGGCCGGGTGAAGTGCGACATAGCCTTGGCCAAAGGCAAGGCCGAGCACGACAAGCGCAACACCATCAAAGACCGCGAAGGCAAACGCGAAATTGAGCGCGTGATGAAAAGCCGCCATCGATAAAAAAAGCGGTGCCTAGCTGCCAAGTCCCGCTTTTTTATGGCCGCTGCAAACGCTTATTGCAAATGCGCCAGCGGATGCGCCACTGCTGGCCATGGGCTGATAAAGAACGGTGCCACCATCTCTGGCGTCACGTCTTCGATGCGCGCGGGCTGCCACTGCGGTGCTTGGCATTTGTCCACTGCCAAGGCGCGGATGCCTTCGAGTGTTTCGCTCTGGCCGGGGCGCAAATAAAAACAGTGGCGCACCAAATCGCGCTCCATGCGCAAATCAGCCGCCAAGTCCATGCTGCGCGCGCGGCGAATTTGCTCCAGCACCACGTGCTGCATCAGCGGCGAGCGTTTGCGCAGCGTTACTGCTGCGGCGCGCGCCCAATCGCTGTCTGCTGCTTCCAGCGCGGCGACGATGGCGCTGACGCTGTTCAAGGAAAAATATTGGTCAATTTCGGCTCTAGCCCTTACAGGCTCTGCGCTTGCAGCTATACATTTTGATGCGACAAAGTCTTTGATGGCTGTGCCGTCGGCAAACGGCTCTTGGCCCAGTTGCTGCCACAGGGGCTCTTGTTGGTCCAGTGCAATGCGCTGGTCGGCCAAGCCGCAAGCAATGGCTTGTTCGGCACCGATGGTTTCGCCGGTCAGGGCCAGCCACTCACCGACATGGCCGGGGCAGCGCGACAAAAAGTAGCCACCGCCCACGTCCGGAAACAGGCCAATCGCCGTCTCTGGCATCGCCATCTTGGTGCGCTCGGTGACGATGCGCAGCGCCGCGCCTTGGCTGATACCCATGCCGCCGCCCATGACGATGCCGTCCATAAAGGCGATGTAGGGCTTGGGGTAGTTGTGGATCAGGTGGTTGAGCACATATTCTTCAGTAAAGAAGTCTTCCAGCTGCGGGTTGCCCACGGTGCCCGCTTGGTGCAAAAAGCGGATATCGCCACCGGCGCAAAAGG
>CAIRYF010000035.1 GCA_903882725.1 uncultured Simplicispira sp. | reverse complement strand
GCGACGTGAATGCAGCACGGAACATTCTCGCGGCGGGACATCGCCGCCTGGCAGCAGGAATCCCAGTCCTTTAGGGCGGGGAGGATGTCAACTTGTGTCTGGCGGTTTAGCCGTTTAGGCGAAGGTGTTGAGCTGCGTGCCCAAGCTGCCTGAGGTGGCCAGCGCCTCGACTTTGGGCGGTTGGGGCAGGGCGGCAATCATGGTGGCCGCAGCGTCGGCTTGGATGTCCAGGGCTTTTTTCAGCACGCGCACGTTGAGGGCGTCGGAGGTGCTTTTGGTGGCCATTGCCGTGGCGGTGCTGACGATGCTGTTGGTCATAGACGTGTCCATGGTGTTTCCTTTGGTAGTGGAGAGTAGAGATTAAAGAGATTGAAGAGATTGGACAGAGCCAAAGCAATCAGCTTAAAGGCTCTAGCGGTAGAGGGCCAGTGTTTACTGCAAGATCAATAGTCTTTATCTTGGGCTTGTACTTGTGTTTGTGCTTGTACTTGTGTTTGTGCTTGGGCATCGGCCACCGCGCAGCCCAAATATGCCTCTTGCACGCGCGGGTTGGCGCGCACTTTGTCGGGCGTGTCAAAGGCAATGATCTGGCCGTAGACCAGCACGGCAATTTTGTCGGCCAGGCCAAACACCACACCCATGTCGTGCTCGACCATCAGCAGGGTGCGCCCTGCGGTGACTTCTTTAATCAGCTGGACAAAGCGCGTGGTTTCGCTGCGGCCCATGCCAGCGGTCGGCTCGTCCAGCAGGATGACCGGGGCGTTGCCAGCGATGGAGACGCCAATTTCCAGTGCGCGTTGCTCGGCATAAGTCAGGTGGGCGGCCAGCACGCCCTGCCGGGTGTCTAGGCCAATTTGCTCCATCACTTGGCGCGCGCGGGCGTTGGCGTCGTGCAAATTAGCCAAAAAGCGCCAAAAGCTGTAGCGGTAACCCAGGCTCCACAAAACGGCGCAGCGCAGGTTGTCCAACACGCTCAGGCCCGAGAACAAGTGCGTAATTTGAAAACTGCGCGCCAGCCCCAAGCGGTGGATGTCAAACGGTTTTTTGCCATCAATGCGCTGGCCGTTAAGCCAAATTTGCCCGCTGCTGGGGGCACAGCGTCCACTGATCAGGTTGAACAGCGTCGATTTGCCCGCGCCATTGGGGCCAATCAGCGCCACACGCTCGCCCGAAGCGACGGCCAAACTGGTGCCCCGAATGATGTCGGTTTGGCCAAAGCGCTTGTGGACGTTGCGCAGTTCCAGCGCCAGCGGGGCAGCGGTCAGCATGGTTCAGCTCGCTTGGTTTGATTTGCGCCAGCGCTGGCACAGCGCCATCAAGCCCAACCCAGCCAGCAACACCAGCGCCGCGCCCCACCAGCTGGCCGGGGCGCTGGCGTCCAAGGTGACGCCAAAAAATGGCAGCTGCGGCCCGGCGGCGGCATTGCGTTGCAGGTGATAAGTCATCTCGACCATGCCAACCGCGCCCAGCAGCGCCAGCAGCGCACTGCAGCCCACGCCAATGGCCGCTGCCGACACTTTGCCGCGCCACGCCAACATCTGCGCCAACAAGCTGGCCGCGCCGCCCGGCGCATACATCACCATGCCCAAAAACACCAAGCCCAGGTACAGCAGCCACGCCTGCGTCCACTCCGACAACAACACCGAACTGAGCACCAGCAGCGCCGCGCCAATCAATGGGCCATAAAAAAAGGTGGCACCGCCCAAAAAGGTAAACAGCAAAAAGCTGCCCGAGCGCGCCATGCTGAAGCTGTCGGCGCTGGTGACAATTTCAAAATTGATAGCTGCCAACGCACCACCCACACCGGCAAAGAAGCCAGCAATAGTGAAAGCGGCGTAGCGCACGCGCTGCGGGTTGTAGCCGATGAAGGCCACGCGCTCGGCGTTGTCGCGCACGGCGTTGAGCAGCTTGCCCAGCGGCGTGCGGGTAAAAGCAAACAGGGCGGCGGTGCAGACAAAGGCATAAGCGGCAATCAAGTAATACACCTGCAACGCCGGGCCAAAGCGAAAGCCAAAAAACCCCGTGCCATAAACCCGGTTGGCGGTGATGCCGCCCTCGCCGCCAAACACCTGCGCAAACATCAGCGCCATGGCGGCCACCAGCTCGCCGATACCCAAAGTAATCATGGCAAAAGTGGTGCCGGACTTGCGCGTGCTGACAAAGCCCAGCAGCTCCGCGCACAGCAAGCCAGCCACACCGCCCACCAGCGGCACCCAGACCAGCGGCATGGCCCACACGCCCTGATTGGCCCAGTGCATGGCGTGAATCGCCATGAACGAGCCAACGCCGGTGTAAACCGCGTGGCCAAAACTGAGCATTCCGCCTTGGCCCAGCAGCAGGTTGTAGCTCAGGCAAATGATGCCGACGTAGCCCATTTGCGCCAAGATGCTGCGCGCCAAACTGCTGGGAAACAGCAGCGGCGCAGCCAGCAGCCACAGCGCAAACCCGCCCCACACGGCCCAGCGCTGCCCATCAACCCATGCAGATTCAGTCATCGCGCGCCCCCAGCAGACCTTGGGGCCGAAACACCAACATCAAAACCAATAGCAGGTACGGCAGTATCGGCGCGGCTTGCGCGGCGATTCCATCCATAGCTACGGCAAAGGTTTGCACCAAGCCAATCAGCAGCGACGCCAAAAACGCCCCGGCCAGCGAGCCGATACCGCCGACCACCACCACCACAAAAATGATGGAGCCAACCGATCCGGCCATGGCTGGCTCGGTGATGTAGGTGTTGCCACCAATCACTCCGGCCAGCGCCGCCAGCGCGCAGCCGCCGCCAAACACGCCCATAAACACCCGTGGCACGTTGTGGCCCAGCGCCTGCACCATGTCCGGGTGTTGCAGCGCGGCCTGAATCACCAAGCCAATGCGCGTGCGCGTCAGCAAGAGCCACACGGCAACCAGCATGGCCAGCGCCACCAGCATGATGAACGCACGCGACTTGGGAAACTGCGTGCCATACAGCGTAAACAACGGCCCTTGCAACTGCACCGGCAGGCCATACGGCACCGTGCCGCGCCCCCACACCAGTTGCACCAGCTCCAGCACTACATAGGACAGGCCAAACGTCACCAGCAGCTCGGGCACATGGCCAAATTGGTGTACGTGGCGCAGGCAGTGGCGCTCAAACAGCGCACCCAAAGCGCCGACGGCCAGCG
>CAIRYF010000034.1 GCA_903882725.1 uncultured Simplicispira sp. | reverse complement strand
GCCACCACGCCGGCCAGTTCGGCCAGCAGCGCGCAAGCGACGGCGTGGCGCGCGCGCTGGATGCCGACGGCACCAAAGTACACTGCCAGTACGTAAAACGTGGTCTCGGTGCTGCCTTGCACTGTGGCGGCCGCCAGCGCGGCAAAGCTGTCCACACCTTGGGTCTGCATGGTTTCAATCAGCATGGCGCGCGCCGCACTGCCCGAGAACGGTTTGACCAGCGCCGTCGGCAGCGCATCGACAAAGCGCGCATCCACGCCCAGCCACTGCACGCACCAGCGGATGGCGTCCAGCACATAACCCAGCGCGCCCGAGGCCCGGAACACGCCGACGGCGCACAGCATGGCGACCAAGTACGGCAGCAAGCCTTTGGCAACGTCAAAGCCTTCTTTGGCACCATCGACAAAGGCTTCGTACACCGGCACGCGCCGCCATGCTCCGACGCAGACAAACAGCAGCACCAGCGCAAACAGCGTCAGGTTGCCCAGCAGCGATGACAACTGCGCCAGCCCAGCTGCGCTGAAGGTACTCAGCAGCGCCATAAAACCAGCCAACAGCAATGCCACTGGCAGCAGATAGGCCAGCACCACCGGGCTGAATAGCGGCAGGCGTTGCACCAGCGCCACACTTAGCAGCCCGACCAGTGTCGAGGCTGAAGTGGCCAGCAAAATCGGCAAAAACACCAGCGTCGGGTCGCTCGCGCCTTGCTGCAAGCGGTACATGAAGATGGTGACCGGCAGCAGCGTCAGCGATGAGGCGTTGAGCACCAGAAAGAGAATTTGCGCATTGCTGGCGCTGCTGGGCTCAGGGTTGAGCGTTTGCAGGGCGCGCATGGCTTTGAGACCCATCGGCGTGGCGGCGTTGTCGAGACCCAGCGCGTTGGCGGCAAAGTTCAGCGTCATCAGCCCCAGCGCCGGGTGGCCGCGCGGCACGCCGGGCATCAGTTTGGCAAACAGCGGTGCCAGCCAGCGCGCCAGCGTATCGACAATGCCTGCGTGCTCTGCAATGCGCAAAAAGCCCAGCCACAGCGTCAGCGTGCCAAACAGCAGCACCATCACCTCAACCGACAGCCGCGCCATGGCAAACAGCGCCTCGACCATGGCGGCAAACACCTGCGGTTGGCCGCCCAGCAGCCATTGGGCCAGGGCCGCGACAGCGGCGGACAGAAAAAAACCCAGCCAGAGGGTGTTGAGCATCGGGAAAGGCGCAGTCAGGGAAGATGAAGAAGCAAAAACGGCACTCAGATGCACTGAGGTCGCTGGGGCGATTGCGAGGTTACCGCAGCCGGGCGGTGTATAACCTACACCCCCTCGGATGGCGCACGTGTTTGGCACCATCTGTCCCCAACTTCAGGCGCCGCAGGGCGCCGCAACACCAAGGAAAATTCCCCATGGGCGCGCAGTGGAAAGCAAAAGGCAAGGCACAGGCAGCAGACGCCAGAGGCAAGCTGTTTGGCAAGCTGGCCAAAGAAATCATGGTCGCGGCGCGCGGTGGCGCTGACCCGGCGGGTAATTCCAAGCTGCGGCTGGTAGTGGAGCAGGCCCGCAAAGTCTCTATGCCTAAAGAGACGCTAGACCGGGCTATTAAAAAAGGTGCCGGCATTGGGGTTGAGGCCGTGAACTTTGAGCATGTCATTTACGAAGGTTTTGCCCCACACCAAGTGGCGGTGATGGTCGAGTGCCTGACCGACAACGTCAAACGCACCGCACCTGAAATGCGGGTGCTGTTTCGCAAAGGCCAGTTGGGCACTTCTGGCTCGGTGGCGTGGGACTTTGACCATGTCGGCATGATTGAAGCCGAGCCAGCCGTGGCCGGTGTTGACCCTGAAGAGGCCGCCATCGAAGCCGGCGCGCAAGACTGCGAGCCCGGCGATGAAGACGGTCACACCACCTTCTGGACCGACCCCGCCGACCTCGACTTGGTCAGCCGCGCGCTGCCAGCGCATGGCTTTACCGTGCTGTCGGTCAAGTTGGGCTACAAGCCGAAGAATCCGGTGAATCCGGCTAATTTGAGCGCCCAGCAGCTGGAAGAAGTCGAAGCCTTCTTGGCGGCGATTGACGGCAACGACGACGTGCAAAACGTCTACGTCAGCCTGGGCGGCTGAACGGCTGCTGCCCCATTCGCGCTCCTATGTCCGACCACTACACCGCCTTGGGCCTGGGGGCGCACGCCTCGCTGGCCGAGATTAAAAAAGCCTTTCGCCAAAAAGCGGCTTTTTACCACCCCGACCGCAACCCGGCCGCCGACGCTGCCGAGCGCTTTCGTGCGGTGCAAAAGGCCTACGAGGTGCTGTCGGACATGGATGCGCGCCAAGCCTACGATGACAACCGCCGCCGCAATCTGCTGGACGATCCGCTGGAAACAGCGCAGGAAATCTGGCGCGCTTATTTCAAGAATATTTCTCTCGCATGAAAATTTCCCGCTACTTCCGTGACCTGCGCAAAGCCTACGAGGCTGAGTTGGACGACCTGACCTCGGACTCCGCTGGCAAAGACGTGCTGCGCAAGCGCCTCGACGCCAAGCGCAAAGAGATGGGCTTTTTGCTACAGATGATGGAGCCAGCGCCCGAGATGGTCGCTGTGGTGTTTCACCGGGCGTTTCGCTTTGCCCAGCACGCACCGCTACAGGCGCTGGTGGGCCAGTCAGAAGACAAGCTGCCCGACTGGAGCAGCCTGAGCAGTGCCGTCACCCTGGAGCCGTGGGCGCAAAGTTTGGCAGACAAGGTGTTGCAAGACCCGTTTGGCGCGCGCTTTTTGTCGCTGGCCGCCGGTTTGGAGTATTTGCAGCACCACAGCCACGCTGCGCCCGTGCAGACCGGCAGCGCCGATACCGACGATACCGACGATACCGACGACGAGAACTTGGAAGACGATGGCTACACCGATAGCGACGGCGACCACCTGAGCGCTGACGACGCCAGCGACCCGCAAAGCGACCGAACGCGCGAAGAAGCCAGCGACAACTGGTTGTCGGACATCGGTTTTGACACCAAGAAATAAAAGACAGAAAGCGCAGCCATGAACCAGCACCTTGCCTTGATCACCCAAACCACCAGCCTGATTGCTGCCGGCGACATCGTTGGTGCCGAAGCGGCACTGGCCGATTTGGCCGACGTCGAGGGCGATGGCGCTCTGATGGTGGTGCTGGAGCAATTGCAGCCCAAAGATATTTTGGCGGTGATGCGCGAGTACGACGATTCCAAGGCCTCGGTGGTCAATTTGCTGGTCACACCCGAGCAGTTTGCCCGGGCGATGGTGCTAGAGAAAAAATACAAAGACCTTGCCCACACCCACCTGCGCAGCATGGTCAATTCGGTAATTTTTCGCGATGACGCTGACCCGCTGGAGTTTTTGACCGCCATCGGCGACCTGGAAGGCGGTAGCGAGGCGCTGGCCAACTACTTTGAAGAAAAGTGGAGCCGCATCGAAGCCTTTGCCCGCACCGGCCACTTTGACACCGTCGAAGATGACGGTGCCCTGCTGTCGGACGATGCGCTGCTGGCGTCGCTGCATGTGCGCCCGCACATCGACCAAGACGAAGTGGCCGATGGTGACTGGATGCAGTTGGCGTGGCTGCTGCGCTACGAATGCCGCGACCTGTTCGTCGAAATGCTGCTGGTGCTGCGCGCTAAAGCCCGCGCTTACGATGCTGGCCAAGGCGAGAGTGAAGAGCTGGAAGAAGGCGACGACGAGGATGTGAAATTCGACTTGCGCGACACCGACCGGGGCAAAGCCACGCCGGTG
>CAIRYF010000033.1 GCA_903882725.1 uncultured Simplicispira sp. | reverse complement strand
CTGTTTGTCGCGCTGGCCATTCCCAGCCATTTGTACGAGTTGCTGCCGATCACGGTGCTGATTGGCACCATCTACGTCATGGCGCGGCTGGCGCAAAGCTCTGAATTCACCATCTTGCGCACCAGTGGCTTGGGCCCGGGCCAAGCGTTGGGAATGCTGCTGTCACTGGGAGCTGCGTTTGTGCTGCTGACCTTTGCCGTGGGCGACTACGTAGCGCCCTGGAGCGACCGCGCTGCCGAACAGGTCAAGGGACGCTACCTCGGCAAAATGACCGCTGGTGCCACTGGGGCGTGGCTCAAAGAGCGCCAAGGCGATCGCTCTTATGCCATCAACGTGCGCGCCATTGGCAGCGACGGCACCATGGACAACTTGCGCATTTTTGAATTCGACGCCGCAGGCCGCCTGACCGAGCAAACCTACGCCCAAAGCGCCCGTTTTGAGCCCGATGGCGCGTGGCTGCTGGCGCAAGTGCGCCGCAGCAGCTTTCACAGCCGCGGCGCTGATGAGGCCTACGTACAACACCAACAACTGCCTACGCTGCGCTGGCCGACCAGCCTGACCACCGACATGGTGGCCGCTGCTGTGCTCAAGCCCGATCGCATGGCCACTATCGACCTGTTTCAGTACATCCGCCATCTTGAAGCCAACGGCCAAACTGCCCAGCGCTACAAAATTGAGTTTTGGCGCAAGGTGTTTTATCCGCTCAGTTGCCTGGTGATGGTGGTGCTGGCCCTGCCATTTGCCTATTTGCACTTTCGCTCGGGCAGCGTCACTGGCTACGTGTTTGGCGGGGTGATGGCGGGCATCAGCTTTTTTTTGCTCAACAACGTATTTGGCTACGCGGGCAATCTGCAAAACTGGTCACCGTGGCTGACTGCGGCGGCACCAGGAATGATTTACTCGCTGCTGTCGTTGGCCGCTTTTGGCTGGCTGGTCTTACGGCGCTGATCGCCATTTCCTTTATTTTTTGATTTTTTATGCAACACCCCAAAGACAACCACGGCATCGTCCTGTTTGCCCACGGCTCGCGCGATCCGCTGTGGCGCGCGCCCATCGAGGCGGTGCGCCAACACCTAGAAGCGCAGTCGCCACCGCACGCTGCGCCAGCCCCAGTAGTGCGCTGCGCTTATTTAGAGCTGTGTACCCCCAGCCTGCCGGATGCGGTGCAAGAACTGGTGGCCCAAGGTGCCAGCCGCATCACCGTGGTGCCGATGTTTTTGGGCACCGGCAAGCACGCGCGCGAAGACCTGCCAGTGCTGGTGCAAGCACTGCGCAGCAGCCACCCCGGCGTGCAGTTTCATGTCCAAAACGCCATTGGCGAAGACCCGCGCATGACGGCTTTGATGGCCGAGATTGCCAGCGCTGATAATTTTCTTTAGAGCCCTGCGGCATAATGATGCTACTTTTTAGTCAGCATCAGATATGAACCTGCACCAATTTCGCTTTGTTCAAGAGGCCGTACGCCGCAACCTCAACCTGACCGAGGCGGCCAAAGCGTTGCACACCTCGCAGCCGGGCGTCTCCAAAGCCATCATTGAGCTAGAGGGCGAGCTGGGCATCGAAATTTTTGCCCGCCACGGCAAGCGTCTCAAGCGCGTCACCGAGCCGGGTCAGCACGTGCTCAAAAGCATTGAACTGATCATGCGCGAGGTCAGCAACTTAAAGCGCATTGGCGAGCAGTACAGCGCCCAAGACAGCGGCACCCTGAGCATTGCCACCACCCACACCCAAGCGCGCTACGTGCTGCCGCTGCCGGTGGCTAAGTTGCGCGAGGCCTACCCCAAAGTCAACGTCAGCCTGCATCAAACTACGCCCGATCAAGTAGCGCGCATGGTGATCGACGAAGTCGCTGAAATTGGCATGGCGACGGAATCGCTGGCCGACTACCCAGAGCTGGTCACCCTGCCCTGCTACGAATGGGAGCACGTGCTGGTGCTGCCACCGGGCCACCCGCTGGCGCAAAAAGAGCGCATTGGCTTGGACGATATTGCCCACGAGCCGCTCATTACCTACCACCCCTCATTCACTGGGCGCGGCAAGATTGACGCCGCCTTTGCCGCGCGCCGCCTGCAGCCGCGCATTGCGCTGGAAGCCATCGACTCGGACGTTATCAAAACCTATGTACGCCTGGGGCTGGGCATTGGCATCGTGGCAGAAATGGCCATGCGCGACGACCCGCTGGGTGACTTGGTGGTGCGCCCGGTGGGCCATTTATTCGGCCAAAGCGTGGCACGGGTGGCCTTCAAGCGCGGCGCTTATTTGCGCAACTTTGTCTATAAATTTGCCGAGCTGGTCAGCGACCGCTTGAGCCGCGACTTGGTGGCCCGCGCCATGACCGGGCAAGTCAACGACTACGAACTTTGAACCCTTGACGCCTCACTCGTATGCCCGAACGCATCCCCACCCTGCACAGCCGCCTGCCCGACGTTGGTACCACCATTTTTACCGTCATGTCGGCGCTGGCGGCGCAATGCGGTGCTGTCAATTTGGGCCAAGGCTTTCCCGACTTTGACTGCGACAGCCTCCTGCTCGATGCCGTCAACGACGCCCTGCGCGCCGGCCACAACCAGTACCCTCCAATGCCCGGCGTGCTGCTGCTGCGCCAAGCCGTTGCTGCAAAAATAGAAGCACTGCACGCCCGCGCCTATTGCCCTGCGAGCGAAATCACCATCACCGCCGGTGCCACGCAGGCGATTTTGACGGCCATCTTGTCCATCGTGCATCTGGGCGACGAAGTCATCGTGCTTGACCCTTGTTATGACAGCTACGTGCCCAACATCGTGCTGGCCGGTGGCACGGCGGTGCGCGTGCCTTTGATGCCCGGCAGCTTTCGCCCCGACTTTGACAAAATCGCCGCCGCGCTGTCGCCGCGCACCCGCGCCATCATCGTCAACAGCCCGCACAACCCCAGCGGCACGGTGTGGAGCAAGGCCGATATGCTGGCGCTGCAAGCGCTGCTGGCACCGACCGATGTGCTGCTGATCAGCGATGAGGTCTACGAGCACATGGTGTTTGACGGCCAGCCGCACCACAGCGCAGCGCGTTTTGCTGGTTTGGCCGCGCGGGCCTTCATCGTGTCGAGTTTTGGCAAAACCTTCCACGTCACCGGCTGGAAAGTCGGCACCGTGGCTGCACCAGCGCCACTGACGGCGGAGTTTCGCAAAGTGCATCAGTTCAACGTCTTTAGCGTCAACACGCCGATGCAATACGGCTTGGCGCAGTATTTGGCCGACCCAGCGCCGTATTTACAACTGCCGGCCTTCTACCAAGCCAAACGCGATCTGTTTCGCCAAGGGCTTGAGGGTTCGCGCCTGCGCCTGCTGCCCAGCAGCGGCACCTACTTTCAGTGCGCCGATATTTCTGCCGTCAGCGATTTAAACGAGGCCGACTTTTGCCAGTGGCTGGCGCGCGAAGTCGGCGTGGCGGCGATTCCGCTGTCAGCGTTTTATGGCGACGGCTTTGATCAGCGCGTGGTGCGCTTTTGCTTTGCCAAAAAAGACGCCACCTTGCACGCCGCGCTAGAGCGCCTGCGCGCACTCTGAGCGCTGTAGCACACCCACTCACTATTAAAAGATGAGCTGTATGCGCTTGTATTCATTGCATTTGAGGCATATAACAGCGTCAAATGCAGCAAATACCTGCGGTATAAGCTCACTTTTTTGATTGTGCCTTGTGATGCTTTGATCACTCAACCCTATGGATGCTGCCGCCGATACACACTGGATGCGCTTGGCGCTGGCACAAGCGTGCGCTGCTGCGCAAGCTGGCGAGGTGCCCGTAGGCGCAGTGGTGGTGCATCAAGGCGAGGTAATTGCCACTGGCCGTAATGCCCCAGTGCAGTGCCACGACCCGACGGCACACGCTGAAGTTGTTGCCCTGCGCGCTGCAGCGCAGCGCTTGGGCAACTACCGGCTGCACAACTGCACTCTCTACGTCACGCTAGAGCCCTGCGCCATGTGCAGCGGTGCCATGCTGCACGCGCGGGTGGCGCGGGTGGTGTTTGGTGCGCCCGAGCCAAAAACCGGTGTCGCTGGTTCGGTGCTTAATTTATTTGCCCAGCCGCAGTTAAATCACCACACGCAGGTGCAGGGCGGCATCTTGGCCGACGAATGCGCTGCGCTGTTGAGTGATTTTTTTCGCACCCGGCGACACCAGCAACGCACCCAAGCCATCGCCCAGCACCCGCTGCGTGACGATGCTGTGCGCACGCCGGATGCACGCTTTGCTGACCTGCCCGATTACCCGTGGATGCCGCACTACGTCAGCAATTGGCCGACGCTGGCGCGTTTGCGCCTGCACTATCTGGACGAAGGCCCGCGTGATGCGCCGTTGACTTGGCTGTGTCTGCACGGCAGTTCTGCTTGGAGCTATATCTACCGCCATTGGCTGCCCCTGTTAAACGCTGCTGGTCACCGTGTGGTAGCACCTGATTTAATTGGTTTTGGCAAAAGCGATAAGCCCAAAAAAGAGCGCTTTCACAACTTGGCATGGCACCAGCAGCAGCTGCGCGAGCTGGTCGAACAGCTGGACTTGCAGCGCGTGGTACTGGCGCTGCACAGCAACGCCGCGCTGGTGGCGGCGCAGCTGCCTGTGGTCATGCCCGAGCGTTTTGTAAATGTGCCTGATATGCCTAGTGTGCGGGCGTTACTTGCCACTCTGCCGCCCCTCAGTGAGCCAGAAAATGCTGCTTGCAACGCGCCGTTTCCAGACAAAGGCAGCCGTGCGGCGCTGCGTGCTTTTGCGCGGCTGTGAAATACTTGCAGCCCGTGATTTTTCCTTCTTTTGTTTTCTTTTGTTTTTTCTTTTCCTTTACGGAGCGGGTCACAGTACGGCCCGAGCGTTTTGTCCTCTGACCATGACACTTGCCACTGCGGCCATCAGCACCCCCAGGGTGCCAAGCACATCTACATTTATTCGCCCTCCAGCGCGGTGCGCGACAAGGCTGCGTTTCGCCGGGGTGTCAAGCGCCTGCAAAAGCTGGGTTACGAGGTAGAAATTGATGTCGACGCCTTGGCCAGCCACACCCGCTTTGCTGGCGACGATGCCACGCGCTTGGCGGCCATCCACCGCGCCGCTGCCAGCGGTGCAGATGTGGCGTTGATCTCGCGCGGCGGCTATGGCCTGACACGCATTTTGGCGGGCATCGACTATGCCGCTGTGGCGCGGGCGATTGACGGCGGAATGCGCTTTGTCGGCGTCAGTGACTTCACCGCCTTTCAAAGCGCTGTGCTGGCACAAACCGGTGCTGTCACGTGGGCTGGGCCAGCGCTGTGCCCAGACTTTGGCAGCAAAGAGCTGCCCGACGACATCATGGAAGCCTGTTTTGATGACCTGATCTGCGGCCACGGTGAAGGTTCTGGCTGGCGTCTGCCACGCAACGAGTCGGCGACTGGCGCTGCACTTGAAATTTCCAACGCACGCCTGTGGGGCGGCAATTTGGCGGTGCTGGCCTCGTTGGTCGGCACGCCCTATTTGCCGCAGGCGCCAGGCGGCGTTTTGTTCATTGAAGACGTCAACGAACACCCCTACCGTGTTGAGCGCCTGCTGACGCAATTGCTCTACGCCGGGGTACTGGCGCAGCAACAGGCGGTAATTTTTGGCCAGTTCACCAGTTACACCTTGGTGGCACACGACAAGGGTTTCAAGCTGCAAAGCGTGGTCGATTGGTTGCGCCACCAGATCACGGCACCGGTGCTGACCCAGCTGCCCTATGGCCATGTAGAAACGAAGGTCTGCCTGCCCGTGGGCGCACAGGTAAAGTTGTCAGTGCAGGGGCGGGACGCGCTGCTGTATTGGGGACACCCATAAGCAGTCGTTCAGAGATGGTTGATGGGTTGTGCAGCATACAGACCGATGCGCACCATGGTGCGGTGGTCAAATTCAACCGTCACCGCTGCGCGCGCCAGGGCCGACTGCACGCGTGGTTTGCCATCACTGGTGCGGTGCAGGCGCGGCTCGCTCAGGGCTTGGCCGTTATGGTCTAAAAGACTGGCGACCAGCGGCAAATTGGGCTTGTCGCTGCGGCGCAGCACGATAGCGATGTCGCCGTTATCCAAGCGCACAAAAGTACCCGGCGGGCACAGGCCAATACTGCGCACCAAGATGTAGCCAACTTCGTCACGCTGGTTCATCTCTCGGCCTACCAGAGCGCGCACCGAGTCAGTGGCGCTGCGGCCAAGGCGTGACTTGCGCGGGCTGATCATGGCGGCATAGCGGTCAATGGCGCTCAGAATGCGTGTCAAACGGTCTTGCGCGTCCATGCTGGCCAAGGGAATGCGATCGCCCAAAGTCAGGTGGTGCTGGCCCACCACTTCTAGCCACAAATCATCGGTGATGTGCAGATGCTCTAGCAAATCTTGGCTGCGCACAGAGTGGCTTTTAATGGCCTCTTGCTGCGCAGCGCTGGGTTTTTCACGCTGTTGGGCCAACTCATCTTGCAGCGCAGTCATGCCAATGTTCATGGTAAAGGCCGCCCGTACCAGTGCATTGCGCTCATGGCGTGGTAACGCAAGCTCGCGCGCCATCACATGGCACAGCGTGGCACACACCAGTGCGTGCGAGGCGCTGTAGCCCACATGGGATGTGGCAGCCAGCTGAAACATCAGGTAGAGCGAAGCGTCGATGTCGTGCGCCACCAAGTCTTGCAACCACTGGTCAAGTTGGCGCACTTTGGCCTGAAAGCTGCGCGCCTGCATAGGCCGCGCCAGCAGCACCGACAGCGCTGACTCCAAATCGCCCCACAGACTGAGCAAGTCTTCGTATTCTTCGTTGTGTACTGTGCGGGCAAGGAGAGGAGGAAGCATGGTGCGTTACCCAAGCGCGTGGTGTTGTGGTGTTGTGGTGCGGCTCAGTCGCGAAAGTTGTTAAACGACAGCGGCATATCGGCGATGTCTTTGCGAATGAGCGCCATGGCTGCTTGCAGGTCGTCACGTTTGGTGCCCGAGATACGTACTTTTTCTTCTTGGATGGCGGCTTGCACTTTGATTTTGCTGTCTTTGATCAGCTTTTGCAGCTTTTTGGCCAGCTCGCTCTCAATGCCGTTGCGTACTTTGATGACTTGCTTGACCTTGTCACCGCCAATTTTTTGCGGCTTGCCAATGTCCAAGAAACGCACATCAACGTTGCGCTTGGTGAGTTTGTTGCGCAGCAGGTCTTCGACTTGGGTGAGCTGAAACTCGGCATCACCAAACATGGTGATTTCTTTGTCCTTCAACTCGACCGCAGCCGAGGTGCCTTTGAAGTCAAAGCGCGTGCCAATTTCTTTGGCGGCATTTTCGACGGCATTTTTTACTTCGACAAAGTCGGCTTCACAAACGGTATCAAAAGATGGCATGGTGGGATGGCTCTCTAAAAAATCGCGCCGCACCAAGGGCCGGTGCGACAATCGCGTCGATGTTAGTCGAGAAAAATGTCTCCCTCCAGCCCTACAACACCTTTGGCATCATGGCCCGCGCCGACACCTTGGTGCGGGTGTACTCCAGCGCTGACCTTGCCGCGCTGCGCGCCGACGCCAAATTGGGTGCCGCACCGGTGTTCATCTTGGGCGGCGGCAGCAACGTGGTGTTAACCAGTGATGTCGCGCCAGTGGTGTTAAAGATTGAAATCAAAGGCCGCCGCTTGGTGCAAGAAACCGAGCGCGCGTGGATTGTCCAAGTCGGTGCGGGTGAGCCGTGGCACGACACCGTGGCTTGGACGCTGGCCCAAGGCTGGCCGGGCCTGGAAAACTTGGCGCTGATTCCCGGCACGGTGGGCGCTGCGCCAGTGCAAAACATTGGCGCTTATGGCGTTGAGCTGCAAGACCGATTTGATTCACTGGACGCGGTCGATTTGCTGACCGGCCAGAGCTTTTCGTTAGACGCTGCGCAATGCGCTTTTGGTTACCGCGACTCGATTTTTAAGCACGCGCCATCCAATCCCCGCGCTGGCGATGTGCTGCCGCGCAGCATGGGCTTGGCCGGGCGTGCCGTCATCACCCAGGTGCGCTTTCGCCTGCCCAAGCCTTGGCGGCCCGAACTGGCTTACGTCGAGTTAGCGCGCCGCGCCGCTGACGAAGGCATCACCCAGCCATCAGCACAGCAAATTTTTGATTGGGTCTGCGCTATTCGCCGCGCCAAATTGCCCGACCCCGCAGTCATTGGCAATGCGGGCAGCTTTTTCAAAAACCCCACCGTAACGCCCGAGCAGTGTGCCGACATCATTGCGCGCGATCCAAAAATTGTGCATTACCCACTGGACGATGGCCGCATCAAACTGGCAGCGGGCTGGTTGATTGACGCCTGCGGTTGGAAGGGCAAAACCGTCGGCCAAGCGGCGGTGTATGACAAGCAGGCACTGGTGCTGGTCAACCGTGGCCGTGGCCAGAACAGCGTCACTGGCGGCGAAGTCATGACCTTGGCCCGCGCTATACAGACCAGCGTTTACGAGCGCTTTGGCATTCGGTTGGAGCCAGAGCCGGTGATTCTGTGAGCGCGCCAACCGCTGACGACTACAACTCTTCGACCCGGCGGCTGGGGTAGCTGTCCCAGGTTTGGCAGCCGGGGCACTGCCAAAAATGCTGACGCGCCTCAAAACCGCAGGCGGCGCAGCGGTAGCGCGTCAGCGGGGCGCTGGCGCGGTCTAAGGCGCGTTGTACCTGCGGGTGAAATTGCTCGTGTTCGAGTTTTTCGGTGGCCAGCCATTTGGCAGCGGCGACCAGCGAGGGCTCGGTCTCCAGGTGGCGCACATACCACTCGCGCCCCGCGCCGCTCAGTGCTGGGTCTGCCGCCTCCAGCGCCACGATGCCTTCCAGCACGTCCAGCGAGGGTGCCTCGCTGTAGTGCTGCTGCAATGCCTGCATCACCGATGCCGTTTGCCCCGAGGCTTGTCCGACTTGAACCAGCAACGCCGCCGCCAGCGGCAGCGCGGTCGGGGTGGCAGCGCCCATGGCCAGCAGCGTGGCCACCGCTGCGCTGGGTTGGCCTTGTTGTTGTTGCAGTTTGGCCAGCTCCATGCGTGGGCGGGCGGCGTGGG
>CAIRYF010000032.1 GCA_903882725.1 uncultured Simplicispira sp. | reverse complement strand
CTGCGCCATGTCGTTCAAGATGCGAATCACCGCCAAGGCGCGCGCGCTGTCGAGCGGCGCGGTCGGCTCGTCGGCCAAGATGACCGGCGGGCGGTTGACCAGCCCGCGCGCAATCGAGATGCGCTGCTGCTCGCCGCCCGACAGCTGCGACGGCATGGCGCGGGCGCGGTGCTGCATATCCAGCGCCGTGATCAGCTCCAGCGCGCGGGCGCGGGATTGGGCATTGGGTACGCCGGCCAGCATGGGCAGCAGGGCGACGTTGTCGGTGGCGTCCAAAAACGGAATCAAGTACGGCGCTTGAAACACAAAGCCAATCTTGTCGCGCCGCAGTGCGCGCAGGTCTTTGACGCGCCAGCCGTTGTCAAAAATCACCTCGTCGCCCAGCACCATGCGCCCGGCTGTCGGGTCAATCACTGCGCCCAAACATTTGAGCAGCGTGCTTTTGCCCGATCCGGACGGCCCGACCAAGCCGACCACCTCGCCCGGCCCGACTTGCAGGTTGACGTCTTTGAGCGCGTGGACGGCCGTGTCGCCTTTGCCATAACTTTTACTCAGACCCTCCACGCGAATCCCTTTGGTGGCTTTGGTGGTTTTGGTGGCTTCGGTAGTTTTGATAGACATATGACTCACCCTATGGCCTCGGCAGGATCGACTTGCAGCGCCATGCGGATGGCCACCAAGCTGGCAATGACGCAAATGCCCAGCACGGCAAAAAAGCCCGCCACCGAGTCCATGGGCGTCAGCAGCACGTATTTGGGAAAAATGGGCGCGGCAAAGGTTGCGGTGATTTTGCCGACGATAAAACCGATGACGCCCAGCACCAGTGCCTGCTGCAAAATCATCGCGGCAATGGTGCGGTTGCGCGTGCCAATCAGCTTGAGCACGGCAATTTCGCGGATTTTGTCCATGGTCAGCGAGTAAATGATGAAAGCCACAATCGCCGCGCTGACCACCGCCAAAATCGCCAAAAACATCCCAATTTGCTTGGCCGAGGTGGCAATCAGCTTGCTGATCAAGATGTCTTCCATTTGCGCTCGTGTGTAGGCGGTGAGGCGCTTCCAGCGCTGGATGTCACTGGCGACAGCGTGCGGATCGTGGCCGGGTTGCACTGTGACCAATATCGCATTGACAAACGCATTGGTGCTTTGCGTGGCAATCACCGCGTCCAGCAGGCCCGGCACAGCGGGGCGGTTAAAGGCCGGGTTGGCGGCGCTGCGCTGGCGACTGTGCCAAATGGCGTCGTTGTCTTTCAAAAACTGCGCCTCTTGCGCGTCTTTGAGCGGAATAAACACCATCGGGTCGCCGCTGGACGAAACCATGCGCCGCGTCAGGCCGACCACGGTGTAGTGGTTGCGCCGCACGGTCAGCTTCTCGCCCAGCACAAAGCCCGCCGCCACGTCCACCACCGCTTCGTAATGGCCGCGCGTGACTTGGCGGCCCGCTATCAAATACGGCGGCCAGCCCGGCGTCACGCCCGCCGCACCGGGCGCAATGCCGACCACCATGGCGCGCACATCAACGCGATTTTCTTTGCGTACTTGCGAGGTGAGATAGGTGACGTTGGCCGCTTGCGCCACGCCCGGCATGGTCAAAATGCCCCGGTACAAGTCGTCTTGCAGGCTGGACGATTCGGCATACGGCCCCAGCGTGTCTTTTTGCACCACCCAAATATCAGCGCGGCTGTTGTCCAGCAGCGCCTTACCATCGTCCACCATGCCCCGGTACACACCCGCCATGATCAGCGTAACGCCAATCAGCAGTCCCAGCCCAACGCCAGTAAAGACAAACTTGCCCCAAGAGTGCAGGATGTCGCGGCCAGACAGGCTGATCATGGTGCGGCCTTGGTCAAGCGCTCCACCACGTGGATGCGGCTGCGCGCAGTCAGCGGTTTTTCGCTGTAGAGCACCACTTGGTCGCCCACGCTCAAGCCCTTGAGCACCTGCACATGGCCGTCCAAGTCAGCCGCGCCCAACGCCACCGGGGTGAATTGCAACGTGCCTTGCGTCCAGTGCCACACCCCGGTTTGGCCGCCAACGCGCTGCACGGCGGCGTTGGGCAGCACCGGCTGCGCTGCCAGTGTCGGTAAATCAATGGTGACTTCGGCCAGCTCGCCCAGCGGCGGCAGCGGCGCGGGCAGTTGGTTGAAGACGACTTTGGCCAATGTTTCTTCGGTGACGCTGTCAGCCAGCGGCTCAACACGCAGCACGCGCCCAGCCAGCGTGTGGCCGGCACGCGAGCGCAGCAACACGCGCGCCGGCAAGTCCGCCGCCAAGCCGTGGGCGCCGATTTGGTCCAGGCGCACGTTGATCCACAGGCTGGCCGGATCAACCACCTCGACCACGGTTTGGCCGGCGACCACGGTGCTGCCGGGGTCGGCCAAGCGCTGCGTGACCAGCCCGTCGCTGGGCGCTATCAGGCGCAAATGGCGTTGCTGTGTGGTGACGCCAGCGCGCTCGGCGCGCACCCGGGCGGCTTCGGCTTGCGCGGCGGCAACGGCGGCGTTGGCCACTTGCAGTTCTTGCTGCTTGGCGGCGGCCAGCTCTTCGCTGGTCGATCGCACCGCCAGCAACTGCGCGTAGCGCGTGGCCTGCGTTTGGGCGTGGGCTTGGCGCGCCTGGGTTTCGCGCAGGCTGGCTTGGGCGCGCTGCACAGCGGCGTCTTGCGCGTGCAGGCGGTCGTCCAAATCGAGCCGGTCCATCTCGCCCAGCACTTGGCCAGCGCGTACCCGGTCACCGACATCGACATCCAGGCGCAGCAAGCGCCCGGCCACTGTCGGGCCAATTTTGGTGCTGGTGCGGGTGCCGACCGTGCCAATGCCAAACAGCGCCGGTGTCAGCGCTTGGCTCTCGACGCTGGCCAGCGTCACTGCCACCGGTGCCAGCGGCCCCGAGCGCAGCACCACATAGACAAACAGCGCCAGCAGCGGCAGCACCACGGCCAGCAGTGCCAGCGTGCGCCCTTGCAGAGGAAATTTTTTCATGACGATGTGCTTTCAGTGGCTTCAATGCCACGTTGGTAAATAGCAAACACCCGCTGCGCATCGCTGCACATACGCGGCATATCGCCGGTGATCAGCGACTGCATCACCAGCCCTTGCACGGTGCCAATGAACAAGGTGGCAGCGGCCGATATGTCCAAATCAGCGTGCAAGGCACCCTGCGCCTGGCCTTGGGCCAACAGCCGGTGCAAGCGCGCGCTGTAGCTGCCCACCAACTGCTGCACCGCGCGCTTGGGCGGGGTTTGCCCAGCGCGCTGCAACTCGCTAAAGATGATGCGCGGCACGCCGGGGTGCTCTGCAACAAAGCCGACGTGCGCCATAAACACCGCCTGCAATGCGGCGCTGGGCGCGCCAGCGCTGTGCGCAGCGTGGTCAATGCGCGCCAGCAGCTGCGTGGCAACCCACTCCATCACTGCCAGCAAGATGGCGTCTTTATTGGCAAAGTGGCGAAACAGCGCGCCCTGCGTCAGTTGCATTTGCTGGGCGATGGCGGTGGTGGTGATGTCGCTGGGGTTTTGCGTGGCAGCCAAGGCCACCACGGCCTCGACGGTGGCCGCGCGGCGCTCGTCAGCGGGCAGGTGTTTGGGCAGCACGGAGGACACAGAATTCATGGGGCAGCGCTTTCGGCATCGGTAAAAGTAAGTAATCTATTACTATCTTACGATGATTTCTGCGTCAACGCCAGCGGTTTTGATTGTGCTGGCAAAGATTAGGGCGTGTTATTGAAGCCGTGTTCAAATAGCCTCTCATTTTTGAAGGCTTTTTATGACACAACAGCGCCACGCCTTGACCGATGCGCAATGGCAGCGCATGGTTGTCCATCTTCCCCCTGTGCTCGGTCGCCCCGGGCG
>CAIRYF010000031.1 GCA_903882725.1 uncultured Simplicispira sp. | reverse complement strand
GCGACAGCGTTTCTGATCAAAGCCGCCATCTGGCCGCTGAATTTTTGGCTGGTACCAGCCTACAGCGCAGCCACCGCCCCAGTAGGCGCGCTGTTTTCCATCATGACCAAAGTCGGCGTTTACGCCATCTTGCGGCTGTGGACGCTGGTGTTTGGCAGCGACGCCGGGCCATCAGCGCTGTTTGGCGGGCTGTGGCTGGTGGGCGGGGGCATGGCGACGATGGCCTTTGGTGCCATCGGAATGCTCGGCTCGCAGCGGCTGGGGCACTTGGCTGGGTACGGCGCCATTGTGTCGTCGGGCACCTTGCTGGCGGCCATTGGTTTTGGCCAAAACGGCCTGACCGCTGGCCTGCTGTACTACCTGCCCAGCTCAACACTGGCGGTGTGTACGCTGTTTTTACTCAGCGACGTTATCGACCGCTGGAGGAGCAGCGACGACAGCACCGACCCCTACGAGCCGCGCGCCGACGCTGCGCCATTTTTGAACGCCGAACTGGTTCCTACCGACGGCAGCAACCTAGACGACAAAGAACAAGTGCTGGTTGGGCGCGCCATTCCCGCTGCCGCCGCCTTTGTCGGCCTGTCGTTTATGGCCTGCACGCTGCTCATTGCCGGACTACCGCCGCTGTCGGGTTTTGTTGGCAAAGTCACTATGCTGACGGCGCTGCTCAACCCGCTGGGATTGGGCTCGTCGGCCGGACTGCAGCCAAGTTGGGTCGGCTGGACGTTTATGGCAGTGCTGATTGCCTCGGGCCTGCTGGCGTTGATTGCCCTGTCGCGCGCCGGTATTCGCCACTTTTGGGCGGCGCACGATCGGCCCACGCCGCAGCTGCACGTGCTGGAAGGCCTGCCGATTGCCGCCCTGCTGGCCGCCTGCTTGGCACTGACCTTTGCCGCAGCCCCAGCCATGCGCTTTACCCAAGCCACTGCCAACGCACTGCACGCGCCCAACACCTATGTGCGCGCCATTTTGTCGGCGCAGCCGGTGGCCAAGCCGATAGCCAAGCCATGAAGCGCCTCTTGCCCACTCCGCTACTGTCACTGGCGCTGCTGTGCCTATGGCTGTTGCTTAACCACAGCCTGAGCCTAGGCCACCTGCTGCTGGGAAGCACTCTGGCCATCGCCATTCCGCTACTCACGGCCGGACTGCGCCCGCTGCCGGTACGCATTTGCCGCCCCGGCACCATCTTGCGGCTGATGCTGACGGTGATGGCCGACACAGTGCAGTCCAACATCGGCGTGATGCGCCTGCTGCTTTCGCCCAGCGCGCCGCGCTACCCAGCCAACTTTGTCCATGTACCGCTGCAACTGCGCGACCCCAACGCGCTGGCAGTGCTGGCGACCATTGTCTGCATCACCCCCGGCACGGCGTGGGCCGAGCTGTCGCTGGACCGCAGTATGTTGCTGCTGCACGTGCTGGAAGTGGACGACGCTGACGCCATTGCCGCCCACATCAAACAGCGCTATGAGCGCCCGCTGATGGAGATTTTTGAATGTCCGCTCTGACCCCCGTGCTGTCTTGGGCCTTGCCGCTGGCGCTGCTGATGCTGTTGCTGGCCATGGCCTTCACTTTGGTGCGCCTGCTGATGGGCCCCGCCGCGCAAGACCGGGTGTTGGCGCTGGACTGTATGTATCTGAATGCCATGCTGGCCATGCTGGTGCTGGGCCTGATGGGCGACAGCAGCAGTTACTTTGAAGCGGCGCTATTGATAGCGGTGCTGGGCTTTGTCGGCTCGACCGCCATGGCCAAATTTTTGCTGCGCGGCGAGGTGATTGAATGACTGCGCCACTGGAAACACTCACGCCACTCTTGCCGCTGTGGGCCGAAATCACCGTGGCAGTGCTGGTACTCAGTGGTGCGCTGGTGGCGCTGCTGGGCTCATTTGGACTGCTGCGCCTAGGCAGTTTTTTTGAACGCATCCACGCCCCGGCCATCATCGCCACGCTGGGCTGCTGGTGCGTAATGTATGGCGCACTGCTGTATTTTTCTTTCCGTGGTCAAGGGCTGGCAGTGCATCTGCTGCTGATTGCCGCCTTCATTGCCGTCACCGTGCCGATTACTACCATTTTTCTAATGCGTGCCAGTCTGTTTCGCGCCCGCCAGATGGGTAAAAAAGTCCCCCCCAGCCTAAGCCGCCCCTCCAAGTAAGCACACAACGGCCATGCCATTTACCCTGTCTGAGCCAGCGCACAGCGACCTGATCATCAAAAAAAGCCGCTTCATCGGCTGCGTGCAACCCATGCCCGACCGCGCCAGCGCACAGGCCTATGTAGATACGCTGTGGCAACAACACCCTGGTGCAACGCACATTTGCTGGGCACTGCTGGCGGGCGGACAATCGGCAGCGGTAGACGACGGCGAGCCCGGCGGTACTGCCGGGCGACCAATGCTAGATGTGCTGCGCCACCAAGACCTTGAAGGCGTGCAAGCCACGGTGGTGCGCTACTTTGGCGGCGTCAAATTGGGCGCTGGCGGCCTGCTGCGCGCCTATACCGACTGCATTGCCCAAGCCCTGCTGACGGCACCCAAAGTACCCTTGCTGCGCATGACTACCCTGCAATGCGTAGTGCCATATGCACTCGAAGGTCTGCTGCGGCGCGAGGTTAACGCCGCAGGCGTACAACTGCTGACCGTACAGCACGGCTCGCTGGTCACGCTGCAGCTGCGCCTGCCAGAAACCCAAGCCAGTACCTTTGTGCAGCACATTAACGACCATGGCCAGGGCCGCGTGGGTTGGCAAAATCCACCAGATGGGCCGCGCAAAGCCCCGACCGCAACAAGCTAGGACAGACACTACACTTGGGCACATTTTTTATTTCCTGAAAACAGGAAATCACTGCCGTCTGTCATGCCGATCCACGCCAGCCACCAGCCTGAAGCCCGCCGTTCTATCCGCACAGTCAGTGTGCTGCTGCTATTGCTATTGCTCTCGCTATTGCTGATTACTTGGGCTCCTACGCCGACCAGCACCCACGGTTTAGCGCACTATCTGCCGCTGCACATAGCGTTAGAGACGCTGTCCATCGTCATCACCGGTTTCACCTTTAGCGTTATCTGGAGTGCGCGGCGCGAACATTTACCGCGCAACGCCCTGCTGCTGGCCTGTGCCTTTTTGGGTGTGGGGCTGCTTGACTTTGGCCATATGTTGTCCTACCAAGGAATGCCAGACTTTGTCACCCCCGGCTCGCCGCAAAAAGCCATCAACTTCTGGCTGGCGGCGCGGCTGCTTGGTGCGCTGGCTTTGCTGGCCGTTGCCCTGCTGCCTTGGGGCACCCACAACGACACCGCACGGCTGCGACCGCTTCATATGTTGGTGCTGGTACTGGTGACAGTCAGCGGCCTGTACACCGTATTTCTGTTTTATCCACACCTGCTACCAACCACGTTTATTCCTGGCCAAGGGCTGACCCCCTTCAAAATCACTTTTGAATATGCCTTGGTGGCGCTGAACTTGCTAGCTGCCGCGCTGCTGCTGCAGCGAATGCGCCAGCCAAACACCTTTAATGCCAGTGGCCTGTTTGCTGCTGCCGCCATCATGGCGCAAAGCGAGTTTTTCTTTACCCTCTACGGCAGCGTCACCGACATCTACAACATGGCCGGCCATGTTTATAAAGTGCTGGCCTACGGCTTTTTGTTTCGCGCCGCCTTTGTCGCCACAGTGCAATCGCCCTACACCCAATTGCGCAACTCCAAGCAACAACTGCAAGCCATGCTGGACGCTCTGCCCGACGTGCTGCTAGAAATGGACGACCAAGGCCGCTACCTGCAAGCGCATATTGGCTACTCTGGCAGCCCCGCCGCCCCGCCAGAAAGACTGCTGGGCAAAACCCTGCACCAAATGCTGTCGCCACAAAGCGCCCAAACCGCCTACGAGGCACTGGCCGAAGCACAAGAAAAAGGCTTCTCACGCGGACGCACCATCTCCTTAAAGGGGCACAGCGGCGAACGCTGGTTTGAACTGTCCGTCACGCGCCAAGCGCCGCCACCGCCCGGCCAGCGCCAGCGCTTTGTCATCCTCTCGCGCGACATTACCGAGCGCTTGCAGCAAGAAGCATCGATGCGCAAGCTCTCGCAAGCCGTGGCCCAAAGCCCACATCCGATGGTCATCACCAACCTGCAAGGCAACATCGAATTCGTCAACGCCGCCTTCATCCACTCGTGCGAATACAGCGAGGCCGAACTGATTGGCCAAAATCCGCGCATCCTGCAATCAGGCAAAACGCCTGCGGCCACCTACCGCAATATGTGGGAGCACCTGCTGCAAGGCAAATCGTGGCAGGGCGAGCTGACCAACCGCAGCAAAAGCGGGCGCGAATACATCGAATCAGTGCTGATTTACCCGGTGCGCAACGCCGAAGACGAGGTCACCAACTACCTAGCGCACAAAGAGGACATGACCGACCGCAAGCAAGCGGCGGCACATATCCGCCAGCTCTCGCACTACGACCAGCTCACCAACCTGCCCAACCGCGCCCTGCTGCGCGAGCGCTTTGAATACGCCGCCAGCCAAGGCAAAGTGCTGGCGCTGCTGTGGATTGACATCGACCGCTTCAAAGACATCAACGACTCCCTAGGCCACAAAGCAGGCGATCTGCTGCTGCTAGAAGTTTCACTGCGCCTGCGCTCGCAGCTGCACGATGACGACACCCTGTCGCGCCACTCGGGCGATGATTTTGTCGCCCTGCTGGCAGACACCAGCCAAAGCGAAGCTGCACAGCGCTGCATGGGCCTGCTCAACCACCTGGCGCTGCCGATCATGGTGGCTAGTCAAGAGGTCTTTTTGACGGCATCTATCGGCATCGCTATCTCCCCCGGCGACGGTGACAGCCTTGAAGCCCTGCTTAAAAATGCCGAGAACGCTATGTACCGCGTCAAAGAAGAAGGGCGCAACAGCTACCGCTTCTTCACTGCCGAGATGCAAGCGCACTCGGCGCGTGCGCTAGAACTAGGCAACGCGCTGAAACAAGCCCTGCACCGCAATGAACTGCACCTGGTGTACCAACCACAAATAGCGCTGACCGATGGCCACATCATTGGTGCCGAAGCGCTACTACGCTGGAATCACTCCAAACTGGGCACTATTTCGCCCGGTGAATTCATTCCACTGGCCGAAGCCAACGGCCTGATCGTGCCCATTGGGGAATGGGTACTGGCCACCGCGCTGCGCCAACTGCGCGACTGGCTGGACCACGGTTTGCCCATGATGACCATGGCCGTCAACATCTCTGCTGTTCAGTTTGGCCAAGTCGGACTGTCCGACTTGGCCGGCAAACTACTGCAACAAACCGGCATCCCCCCCGAAGGCTTGGAGCTAGAGCTGACCGAAGCAGTCGCCATGAAAACCCCAGAAATTGCCGCACAAACCATGCAAGAGCTAGGCAAGAAAGGCATACGCTTGTCCATTGACGACTTTGGCACCGGGTATTCGAGTCTGAGCTACCTCAAACGATTCAACATCCACAAACTCAAAATTGATCAATCCTTTGTGCGCGACATCGGCACCGACCCAGACGACCAGGCCATTGCCATTGCCATCGTCCACATGGCGCACAGCTTGGGCATGACCACCATCGCCGAAGGGGTCGAAACCCTCGAACAACTCGAATTTTTACGCGCCCACGGCTGCGACCAAATACAAGGCTACTACTTCAGCCGCCCGCTCACTGCCTGCGCGTTTGAGCAATTTGTGCGCG
Organism: uncultured Simplicispira sp.; assembly: GCA_903882725.1. Taxonomy (GTDB): domain Bacteria; phylum Pseudomonadota; class Gammaproteobacteria; order Burkholderiales; family Burkholderiaceae_C; genus Simplicispira. The sequence continues at coordinate 885 of CAIRYF010000031.1, read as the reverse complement.
ATAACCTGAGCGCCAAACTCAACACACTCAGCGCTATCGACGCTAGCGGCCCTATCGGCGCTCAAGCACTGGACTGAGGCAAGGCCACCTTATGATGCGGCCTCGATTTGTACGCGGCCAGCACCGGGCCATAGAGGAAAAAAACATGACGATTCAAGCGCTGTACCTTCAAAAACGCACCACCGCCGCCGAGGCCATGCGCCATGTACGCAGTGGCGACAGCATCATCGTACCGACTGGCGTGGGCGAGCCGCCCGCCCTGCTGACGGCCCTGTCCGAGCAGCGCCAGCAGTTCCAAGATGTCAAAGTGGCGCAAATTTTGGCGCTGCGCAAATACGCCTACTTCGACCCTGAAACCGCCCACCATGTGCGCCACGTGGCGCTGTTTTATGGCCCGGCCAGCCGCGCTGGCGGGCAAGCGGGCTGGGTGGACTTCATTCCCAACTATTTTTCTGAAATTCCCCAGCAAATTGAGCGCGGACAAATTCCCGCCGACGTCGTCTTCAGCATGGCCTCGCCGATGGACGCGCACGGCTATTTTTCGCTCAGTTTGGGCGCTGACTACACCATGGCGGCGCTCAAAACCGCCCGCGCTATCGTCCTCGAAGTCAACCCCAACGTGCCCTTTGCCTATGGCAACTGTTTGGTACACATCTCGCAAGTGGCCGCACTGGTCGAAAGCAACGAGCCCGTACTCGAAGTGGGCCTGCCCACCATCGGCCCGGTGCAAGAAGCCATTGGCAAACAAGTCGCTGACCTGATTGACGACGGATCAACCCTGCAAATTGGCTATGGCGGCATTCCTGATGCGGTGGTCATGCAACTCACCCACAAGCACGACCTGGGCATCCACACCGAAATGATTGGCGATGGCATTTTGACGCT
>CAIRYF010000030.1 GCA_903882725.1 uncultured Simplicispira sp. | reverse complement strand
GAGCGTGGCTTCTCGGTGGTGCCGCAGCGCTTTATCTTCTCGCTGGGGTAGAGGCGGGCCGGGTCGATCTCCAGCCCGTGGGCGCGCGCAAATTGAATGAAGCTCATGCTCATCCCCTTGCCTTGGCGCGACGGATGTTCCTAGCCTTGATATTGCTGGCCACGGCAGGCGACACCGGCACATCGGGCGTGGTGGTGATGTGCCACGCATCGGGCGGCCAGTCGCCCACCATGTCCTTGAACAGGAAACGGGCGCGCCAGTGCTGTTTGTCCGGGGCGCTGTTGGCCTTGGCGTAGGTGCAAAGCTGGCCCCACAAGTGCGCCGGGTCGTTGGCCAGCACCTTGCGGCTCTTGCCTTTGCCTAGGGTTATCTCGCGCATCACCCCGGCGGCGGCGGTTTCTGTAGCGGACACCGGCTTCTCAAACCCGCAGCCCATGCAGCGCTTGCTGAACGGCGCATGGCCGCAGCTTGGGCACGCTTTGGCCTCGTATTCGCCCGGCTCGTCTTTGCGTACCGTCTTGTCCAGCTTCGCGCCATCGTCCAGCGACTCCACGCCATCGTGGTAAATGCGCTCAAAGTCGTCAGCAAAGCGCACGATGTTGCCGCTGTGATCGAGAAGAATGCAGTCGGTTTTGCCAGTGCTGGGACTGCACCGAAGCCCTCGGCCAATCATCTGAATGAAGGTCGATAGGCTCTTGCGCAACGGGCGCGCGTCAACCACGCAACCTACGTCGGGCACATCGAAACCCTTGGCAAGCGCCTCTACCGACACCAGCACGCGCAGCGTGGCGTCTGGCTTAGAGAACTCCCTGACCAGTGCCTCGCGCTCGCTGGCCGTGGTCTCGCTGGTGAACACGGCAGCCATCACGCCAGAGTCAATAAACTGCGCGCACAGCGCCTTGCTGTGGACAATGCTGGAGCTAAAAACGATGCTCTTGCGGTCGCTGGCGTGCAGTTGCCACTCCTTGACCACGTCGCCCACGATGCCCATGCCGCGCTCCTCGGCGGCCTTGTCGCTCCACTCGCCGCCCTTGGTCACAGCAGCGCCAGCCATGTCGGGGCGGGTGCAGCTCAACACCCGCAGCGGCACCAACACACCCGATTCTGTGAGGTCGTGCATGGTGGTGGCGTTAATCAGGCGGCTGAATATCTCGCCCATGCCTTTCGTGAAGGGCGTAGCGGTCAGGCCGATAACTACTGCCTTGGTCTGGGCGGCGTACTCAACCCACGCCCTGTGCAGTGTGTGGCATTCGTCCACGATTAACACATCGGTTTGCGGCCAGAACTCGCGCTTGTCTATGGTCTGCACGCTGGCAATTTGGAGCGGCAGACTGCTGTCGCGCCGTGGATGGTTGGCCTGCACGATGCCGTGGGCGCTCAGGCCGTAGGCGTCAGCAGCGGCGCTGGTTTGGTTAATCAACGTGGTGCGGTCGCAAAGAAACGTGACGCGGCGGCCTTTTTGCAGCCCCTCGTGGGCAACGCGCAAGCCCAAGTACGACTTACCCGCTCCGGTGGGCGCAGCGAGAGCTTGGCAGCGGTGTCCCTCACGAACCCCTTGGCGCAGCGCCTCGTGCGCCGTGTGCTGAAAAGGCCGGGGCGGCGGGAACGATGCCTTCGTGTAGTCGGGCGCGGCGTCGGCAAACAAGCGGGCGTTCATTGCACACCGCCTTGCTTGCGCAGCTCGTCAATTTCCTTATGCAGCTTCTTAATCTGCCAATCGCGGGTTTTGACCAGCCGGGCATATTCCGCCTTCTCGTTCATCAGGCCGTTAAAGCGCTCGTTGGTGATGCGCAGCGCCGCATTGAGCCGCGTAACTTCGGCGTGCAAGGT
>CAIRYF010000029.1 GCA_903882725.1 uncultured Simplicispira sp. | reverse complement strand
GCACTTATTTTCAGCAAATCATTGCTGCGCTGCCGTCTTCGGTAGTGGGTCTGCTGGATCGCTTGGGACTGTTGAGCATCACAGCGCTGCAGCAAAAGCTCTCCGCCATTGCCGTGCAGGGCGGCCAGTTTATTGCCACCCGCGCGCTCAATATTGGCCAAAATACGTTTCAGTTTCTGATCAGCTTTGGCATCATGTTGTATTTGCTGTTCTTTTTTCTGCGCGATGGACCCGCACTGGCCAAGCGTATCCGCAATGCCATTCCGCTAGAAGAACACCACAAACGCGAACTCAGCCACAAATTCACCACCGTCATTCGTGCCACCGTCAAGGGCAACGTCGTAGTTGCCGCTACACAAGGAATGTTGGGTGGATTTATCTTTTGGGTACTCAACATCCAAGGGCCGGTGTTGTGGGGCGTTTTAATGGCTTTTTTATCGCTGTTGCCAGCCATTGGCGCTGGCTTAATCTGGATACCCGTGGCAATTTATTTTTTTGCCACTGATGCTATTTGGCAAGCAGTCACGCTGACAGTATTTGCCGTGGGAGTGATCGGCTTGGTAGATAACGTCCTTCGTCCGATTTTGGTTGGTAAAGACACCAAAATGCCAGACTATGTGGTACTGATTTCAACACTGGGCGGCATGGCTATTTTTGGCCTGAACGGCTTTGTGATTGGCCCCGTTATCGCTGCGTTATTCATCGCCACGTGGGATCTTTTTAGCTCAGAAAACTCCCGCCCAGCCAACCACAAACCAGACGAGAACAAACCGTCATCTTGAGCGTCAAGCTGTCATCTTCCATGCGCAAACGCGGTTGCGTCCGGCATTTTTAGCGGCATACAGTGCTTCATCCGCACGGCTAAGTGCGCGGGTGGCATCGCCCCCTTCTAGCACCACCAAGCCCATGCTGATGGTGACAGCAATGTTGCCAACAGACGTGTTGGCCGGGGTATCGGCCAAAGACTGGCGAATACGATCGGCCAGCGCTTGGCCTTCGGTCAGGCTGATGCGGTGTAGCAAGACAGCAAACTCCTCGCCGCCAATGCGCCCAGCAGAGTCTTTTTGGCGCAGTCCTTGACGCAACATATAGGCTGCGTGCTGCAGCACAGCGTCACCGACCAAATGCCCATAAGTATCGTTGACCCGTTTGAAATGGTCGATATCGGCCATCAGCAAAATACCGCGCTGCCCGGGGTGTCGACGCTCATCCTGCAAGGCCGATTCCAAGGCAGCCATAAAGCTGCGCCGGTTGGGCAAGCCGGTGAGCATATCCGTAGCGGCCAAGGTCGCCAGCGCTTCTTCTCGCTGGCGGCGCTCAGAAATATCGTGTACCAACCAAACACGGCCCAACACTTGGTCGTCGCGGGCAATGGGGACCCAATTAATCTCCAAAATGCGTCCGTTGGGGCTGTGTACCTCAGTGGTACGGCGTTTTTCGCTCTCCAATGCGCCTTTAGGCACGTGCAGCCAAGAAGCGCGTAAATGACCCAGGCGCAAGCACAGTTGGCTGTGGTGTATTCCTTGCAGGCTACGCGGTGCCTCTGCCAGATCAAAAAATTCACACATATTTTGGTTGATCATGACCACCCTGCCGGTAGCGTCTTGCATCAACACACCGCCAGGAAAACGGTGCAACAGCGTTGTCAAGCGCAAATGCTCAGTGGCCAACGCTTCTTCGGATGCCTTTTTTTGCGAAATATCAATCAGCGTCCAGACTGCATCGCTGTGCGCATCTTCTGGGTCGCGCAGCACTGCATGGATATCAAACCAACGCACGGGGCCATGTTCGGTACATAACTTGTATTCAAAGCGCACCTCGCCGTGGGAGCGCAGCGTGCGCACATACGGCTCTAGGCCACGAAAATGCACCGCACTCAAAGACATCGGCACAGCACTGCGCAAATCAAAATGAACACCCAACTCGGCGTAAATTTGCACAGCGCGCTCATTGGCGTATATCAGTTGGCGCTTTTTATTGAACATAGCAATGGCGGCGGTGCTTTGGTCGAGCACCGCGCGGCGCAGTTGGCTTTCAGCCACGCTGGAGCTGATGTCAGACAAGGTGCCAATCATGCGAGAAGGGCGACCGTTCTCACCCCAAGCGACCACACGGCCACGCGCCTCGACCCATAGCCATTTGTCCTTTACCGTCAGAACGCGGTATTGCACCGAGGCCACCTGATCCCTGCGATCGCTCAAGTGCGCTTGCCATTCGCCCTCGACACGCTCGCGATCGAGCGGATGCAACATCGCTATCCACTGCGCGTAGTGCAATGGGCCTATTGGCTCGGTGTAGCCCAGCATTTCGCTGATGCGCAGATCCCACTGCAAATCGCCCGTGTCCACATCCCACCCCCACAGACCATCTCGCACGGCCTGCAAGGTGCTGCGCAAATGCTCCTCGCTGAGTTTGAGCTTTTCTGCTGCCTCATGCTCCAGCGTGATGTCGTTGGCGTAGCCATACCAATGAACGCTGCCATCAGCAGTTCGCTCGGGTTTGGCTTGGGCCAAGACCCAACGCACTGAACCATCGTCCTGCAACACGCGGAACTCACCACGCCAACTCTTCATATGCCGCACTGAGGCACGTGCGGCGGTGGCTATACGCTCGATATCAGCGCGCGGAATGCGGGCAAACACCTTGTCTGCCGACAACAACGCTGCTTCTGCCGTCACACCAAAAATAGCCGCCATGCCGGGGCTGGCATAAGTAAAGCATTTCGTCTTGTCCGGACGGTACAAATACTCGTAGACCACACCGGGCACCTGCGCCACCAGTTTGGTGATGCGTTCGTGGTAGGCCTGTTCTGCCACCTCGGCCAGCTTATGCACGGTAATGTCTAGCGTCGTGCCAACCATGCGCTGGGGCACTCCATCAGGGCGGCGCTCGACCACGCGGCCCCGGTCAAGTATCCACACCCAATGGCCAGAAACATGGCGCCGACGGTAGCGCGCTTCATATTGATCGGTCTGGCCCCTAAAGTGCGCACGCAATACCGACTGCACCTGCACTTTGTCCTCAGGATGAATGCTTTCGCCCAACACAAAAAAATCGAGCACGATGGCTTCATTGCCATAACCAAACATCAAGGCCCAACGCTGACTGCATTCGACCACACGGGTGCGGTGGTGGTAGTCCCAAAAACCTAAATCGCCACCGCGCAAAGCCAACTCCAAGCGCTCACCACTGGCAGCCAAAGCGACCGATTGAGCGCGCTGCTTACACCACAGCCAAGTCACCCAGACCGCCAGCAACAACAGCAACAAGGTGCCCAGCAGGTTGTGCATACGGCTTTTTGCTACCTGGCTGCGCACTTCAGTCAGCGCCTTTTCTTTGCCTAAACCAACATTAACTAGCACCGGGTAATCGGGCGCACGGTGCCAAGCGTAATAGCGCTCAATGTGGTCAACCTGCGGGGTAGCCTCGTAAGCACCACT
>CAIRYF010000028.1 GCA_903882725.1 uncultured Simplicispira sp. | reverse complement strand
CAACTTTTTGGGGCTGACCGTGGGCATCAACCTGCCCAATTTACCGCGCGAAGAAAAACAGGCAGCCTATGCAGCAGACATCACCTACGGCACTAACAACGAGTACGGCTTTGATTATTTGCGCGACAACATGGTCTATGAAGCACACGACCGTGTGCAGCGCAAACTCAACTACGCCATCATCGACGAGGTCGATTCGATTCTGATCGACGAAGCGCGCACGCCGCTGATCATCAGCGGCCAAGCCGAAGACCACACCGCCATGTATTTGGCCATGCACAAAGTGGTGCCGCTGCTGGTGCGCCAAGAAGGCGAAGGTGACCCGCGCACCGGCGAGGGCGTAACCAAGCCCGGTGATTTCACGCTGGACGAAAAAACCCACCAAGTATTTTTGACTGAGCAAGGTCACGAAACCGCCGAGCGCGTACTGGCTGCACAGGGTTTGATTGCACCGAATGCCTCGCTGTACGACCCGGCCAACATCTCGCTGATGCACCATTTGTACGCTGCGCTGCGGGCCAACAACCTGTACCACCGCGACCAGCACTATGTGGTGCAAGAGGGCGAAATCGTCATCGTCGACGAATTCACTGGCCGCCTTATGGCCGGTCGGCGCTGGAGCGAAGGTCTGCATCAAGCCGTGGAAGCCAAAGAAGGCGTGCAGATTCAGGCAGAAAATCAAACCCTGGCCTCGATCACTTTCCAAAATTACTTTCGCCTCTACAACAACTTGGGCGGCATGACCGGCACGGCAGACACCGAGGCCTACGAGTTCCAAGAAATCTACGGCCTAGAGACCGTGGTGATTCCGCCCAACCGCCCCAGCAAGCGCGAAGATCAACTCGATCGCGTTTACAAAACCACGCGCGAAAAATACGAGGCGGCGATCAAAGACATCCATGAATGCTACGAGCGCGGCCAGCCGGTGCTGGTGGGCACCTCGTCGATTGAAAACTCCGAAATCATCGACAAGCTGCTGAACGACGCCAATCTGCCGCACCAAGTGCTCAACGCCAAGCAGCACGCGCGTGAAGCCGACATCGTTGCCCAAGCCGGGCGCGCCAAGATGATCACCATTGCCACCAACATGGCCGGTCGGGGCACCGACATCGTGTTGGGCGGCAACATCGAAAAAGACGTGGCGGCGATTGAGGCCGATGCTTCGCTCAACGACGGGGCTAAACAAGCGCGCATTGCCCAATTGCGTGCTGATTGGGCTGTTGATCACGAAAAAATCAAGGCGCTGGGCGGCTTGCGCATCATCGCCACCGAGCGCCACGAGTCGCGCCGTATTGACAACCAATTGCGCGGACGCTCGGGCCGCCAAGGTGATCCAGGCTCCTCACGCTTTTATTTGAGCTTGGACGACTCGCTGATGCGCATTTTTGCTGGCGATCGTGTCAAAGCCATCATGGATCGGCTCAAGATGCCCGATGGTGAAGCCATCGAGGCGGGCATCGTTACGCGCAGTATCGAGTCGGCGCAGCGCAAGGTCGAGGCACGCAACTTTGACGTGCGCAAGCAACTGCTGGAGTACGACGACGTAGCCAACGACCAGCGCAAGGTAATTTATGAGCAGCGCAACGACATTTTGGACGCCGCCGATCTGTCCGAAGTGATTGCCGCTATGCGTGAAGACAGCTTTACGGACTTGGTGCGCCAATACGTGCCGGTAGAGTCTGTGGAAGAGCAATGGAATTTGCCGACGCTAGAGAAGCAGTTGGCTGACGAGTGGCTGATACCTTTGTCTTTGCAGTCCTTGGTCGAGAGCGCGCAGTCAATCACCGACGATGAAATTTTGGACAAAGTCGTTCAAACCGCTCACGCTATTTTTCAGGCCAAGGTTGACTTGGTGGGCCACGAAAATTTCACGCAGTTTGAGCGCGCCGTGCTGCTGCAAAGCTTTGACTCCAACTGGCGCGACCACCTGAGCGCACTGGACTATTTGCGCCAAGGCATCCATTTGCGTGGCTACGCGCAAAAGCAGCCCAAGCAAGAGTACAAGCGCGAAGCCTTCGAGCTGTTTCGCCAACTGATCGATATGGTGAAAAACGAAGTCACCAAAACGCTGATGACGGTGCAAGTGCAGTCGCCAACGCAACTCGATCAAGCCGCCGAAGACATGGAGCAGCGCGCCGAAAGAATCGCCAACGTCACCTACAGCTCACCGACCGAAACCGGTGAAGTCGAAACCGTGGTCGATGCCAGCACGCTGCGCCAAGGCCAGCCGCTGGCGCAAGGCGTGCGTGTCGGGCGCAACGACCCCTGCCCGTGCGGCAGTGGCAAAAAATACAAACAGTGCCACGGTAAGTTGGCTTAAATCCGGCTTTTTTGAAAGAAAACCATGCCAGTGAATCTTCCCGCTCCCGTTGCCGCCGATCTCCATCCCATCGCCGGCGTCCGCATTGGTGTCGCTGAAGCCGGTGTGCGCAAGGCCAACCGCAAAGACTTGACGGTGTTTTTGCTTGATGAAGGCACCTGCGTGGCTGGCGTATTCACGCAAAACCGCTTTTGCGCCGCGCCAGTACAAATCTGCCGTGAGCATTTGGCGGGCGGTTTGGCGATTCGCGCCATGGTGATCAACACCGGCAACGCCAACGCTGGCACCGGCGCTGACGGCTTGGCGCGCGCGCGCCAGACCTGCGAAGCACTGGCCTGGCAGCTGGACTTGAAACCGGCGCAAATTTTGCCGTTCTCGACCGGCGTCATCATGGAGCCGCTGCCGCTGGAGCGCATCTCGGCGGGCCTGCCCGCTGCCATTGGCGACGCCGCCCCGGCGCACTGGGGGCGCGCAGCCGAAGGCATCATGACCACCGACACCGTGCCCAAGGCCT
>CAIRYF010000027.1 GCA_903882725.1 uncultured Simplicispira sp. | reverse complement strand
GCCGGGCAGCAAGGCGATATGTTGGTGGCATTTGTCAGCCGTTTCGGTCTTGCGCGGGTCGATGCAGATCAGCTTGGCGCCGGCCCGTTTGGCCTGCATCGCCTGGCTCCAGAAATGCAGATTTGATGCGATGGAATTGCTGCCCCAGATCAGAATCAGGCGGCTCTGGGCAAAAAAGCGCAGATGCATGCCGACCTTGTGGCCATAGGTGGCGCTCAAGGCAGCGCCGCCTGCTGAGGCGCAGATCGTGCGATCCAGCCGCGAAGCGCCGAGCCGGTTGAAAAACCGCCCGGCCATCGCTTCGCCTTGCAGCAGGCCCATCGTGCCGGCATAGCTGTAGGGCAGGATCGCTTGAGGATCGCGCGCGGCAATCGCTTGCAGCCTGGCCGCGATGTCGGTCATAGCCTGTTCCCACGACACCGGCTCGAAGCGCGGCGCCTCGGTCTTGGCGCTGACTCGCTTCAAAGGCTGCAGCAGGCGCTCGGCGTGATAAGTGCGCTCGGCGTAGCGCGACACCGTGGTGCGGATCGAGTTGTCATACATATTGGCCGTGGCCACGCGGTTGATTGAGCTCATGGTGCTGTCTCCAGAATGTGGTGGGCAAGGATGGGCAGTGGGGGCGCTGTTTAGCGGCCCACGCTTTGCATCAGGCTGTCAAAAATGTTTTGCGCAATCGACAGCATCTTGGCCGAGGCCTGGTAGGCCTGTTGGTACTGCAGCAGGCGGGCAGCTTCTTCATCCAAGTTGACGCCGGCGACGGCGGTGCGGTCTTGCTCTAGGTTGTCGGCAATGGCGGTGGACAATTTGGAGGCAAACGTGGCGCTTTGCGTGCGTGTGCCAATTTGTGCCATGGCGCTAGAGAAACCATCCGACAGCGTGGCACCGTCAAATATCGCCTTGTCGCGCAGTCCCAGCATGGCACCGGCGTTGCCTGCATCGCGGGTGTACCAGTCGCCGTATTGCGGGTCTTTGGCGTTGCCGACGGTGACGGTGTCGCCGGTTTTGGGTGAACCTTGCAGGGTGACTTCCCAGCCGTCGATGCTGATCGGCTGGCCGGGGGTGTAGGGCAGGGTGGTGCCCGTTGCGGGTGTGATGGAGTCGGTGACCGTGTAGGTGGTGGGTGGTCCTGACGCAAACGTGAGCGTGACGCCGCCGCCCGTGGCGGGTGGCACCGGCGAGGGTGGCACCGTCAGCGTCGGGCCGGTGGCCTTGATGCTGGCCACTTGCAACGAACCGGCATTGGTCGTGCCCATGGCCGTGTTAATTCGGTTGGCAGCGGCCAGCTCGCGCGGCGAATACTGCTGCGATTGCATCTGCCTGGCCAGGCCTTGCATGGGATTCAGAAGAAACTGGTCTTTGGCGTTAGCACCAGCAAACGCGCCAGACGGGGTGGCACCGTCAGTCAGCTGCAGACCCTCGCCCAGCATCTTGGCGTCAAGCTCTGCCAAAGAGCTGAAGTCCAGCAGTTTGCCGTCAGACTGGCGCGTCACGGTGCCGCTGGTGGCTGTGGTGAAAGTGATGTTGTAGCTGGACGCTTGCAGCTTGCTAACGTCGGCCACCGACAGGCCCATTTGGTTGAGCGACGTGTTGTCTTTGCCAGTGACGGCGTTGGCCAGTTCCAGTGGTTTGAACAGGTCTTTGCCGACATTGCCGTCCAGCGTCAGACCGAGTTTGTTTTGGGCATTGAGCGTTTCGCTGATGCCCAAAGCCAAGCGCCCAAGCAGATTTTGCCCTTCGGGCAAGTCGCTGTTTTGAAATTGCAGCAAACCAGCAATGGTGCCGCCGCCAAGCATCGATTGGTTCAGCTCAATCGACTGGGAAGAGCCGGGCATTGAGAAAAACAGTTGCTGTTGGGTTTTGCTGGTGGGGAAGGCGTCTGGAGCGCCCAGCGACATCGAGGCGGCGGTGCTGCCTAGCACCAGCGGTTGGCTGGAGGCGACAAACACGCCCACGCTGCCATCGTCTGCGGTAATCTGGGTGGTCTGGATGTGGACGTTCAGATCGCGAATAAGCTGGTCGCGCTGGTCAAGTAGGTCATTAGGGCTTTGGCCGTTGCCCTTGGCTTCGATGATTTGTGCATTGACACCGGCAATGCTTTTGGCCAGTGCGTTAATTTGCGTCAAGCTGCCTTGGAGCTGGGCGTTGACCGATTGACTGATTTCATCGAGCCGCTCTGAGGCACCGCGCAGGCGGGTCGCGGTTTCGTCCATGCGCGTTAGCACCACGTTGCGCGCCGTCATGTCGGTGGGTGCGTTGGCAACTCCCGAGAACGCATTCATCATGTCGTTGATAGCACCACCCAGGCCGGTTGCGCCGCCGCTGAACACGTCTTGCAGTTGCGACAAGCGATCTAGGCGCACGCTGTCACCGGCCTTGACAGCAGAAGCTGCGGCGGCTTGGCGCGTGAGCAAGTCGTTGTGGTTGCGCAAGATGGCTTGCACATCAACGCCTTGGCCGATGTAGCCGTCGCCGGTGTATCGCCCCTGCACGGTTTCCAGCGACACCGATTGGCGCGAGTAGCCAGGGGTGTTGACGTTGGCAATGTTGTGGCCGGTAGTTTGCAGACCAATTTGGTTGGTCAGCAGAGAGCGGGCGCCGATGTTTAAGAGGCTCATGGTGTTTCTCGTGCGTCAGAGGGCAATGGGGGTGGGCAGATCGGTGCTGATGGGCGCTGATTGCCGCTCAGGCTTGGGCCGCGCGCTGCACGCGCAGGGCGCTGTTGATGGCACCGCTCAATTTGCGGGCGTATTCGGGGTCGGTGGCGTAGCCGGCTTTTTGTAGCTCGGTGGCGTAGGCCGTGGCGGAGTCGACCTTGGCACGCGCTTGTTCGTAGCGCGGGCTGTTGTTGATCAGGCGCGCGTAGTCTTTGAAAGAGTCTTCGTAAGAGTCGTAGGCGCGGAACTTGGCCGTCACTTTTTGCGCTGCGCCGTTGACGTATTCGGTGGTGGTGATTTCTGCCACCTTGCCCATCCAGCCCTTGCCAGCCTTGATGCCAAACAGGTTGAACGAGTTGCTGCCACCAGCGCCCTTGATTTCGCTTTTGCCCCAGCCGGTTTCGTGGCCGGCTTGGCCAATCATGAAGCTGGCCGGAATGCCGCTGGCTTGCGCCACGCGTTCGGCGGCGGCGCTGTGGTGTTGGACAAAGTCGTCACGCCCTTTGGGGCCGGGGCCGCTGGGGGTGTTGGCGCCGCTGCTAGCGCTGCTGGCACTGGGGCTGCGCTGGAACGATAGGCTGGACATACTCAGCGTGGAGGGCGCTACCAAATTGGCGTCGGCACCACCCATCTGGCGTGAGAGTTGGCGGGCAATAGCTTCTGACAAGCCGCCGGCTTGGCCCGACATTTGAATGGACAGCTGCTGATCAAGCATATCGGTGCCCAAGTCGCCTTGGGCGCTGTCAAGCAGGCCCGACTTCATCGTCGCCTCGCGCATACTTTTGATCATTTCGCGCATGAACAGCGACTCAAACTGCTTGGCGGTTTCGCGCGCAGCTTCGGGGCTGTTTTTGCCGGCTTCAAACTTCAGTTGGTTGAGCGAGCGGACATCGACCGCCAGCGCGTTGGAGGTGTTGAGGTTGGTCGAGGTGGATGTAGTCAAGGCCATGATGGGCACTCCTAGGGGCAGTGGTCGGGCAGCGCTAGGCGCGGGGCCATCAGATGACTTCGAGCTCGGCGTTGAGCGCGCCGGCGGCCTTGATGGCTTGCAAAATTGCCAGCAGGTCTTGTGGTGTCACGCCCAGGGCATTGAGGGCGCGTACCACGTCGGTCAGCTGTGGCGAGGCGGGCACCTGAATCAGGTTGCCCGGTTCTTGGGTGATTTGGATGTCGGCTTTTTCGCGCACCACGGTCTCGCCGCGCGAGAGCGCGTTGGGCTGGCTGATCACGGGCGTTGAGCTGATAGTGATCGCCAAGTTGCCGTGGGCAATGGCGCAAGCGCCCAGCGTGACGGCTTGGTTGAGCACCACTGAGCCAGTGCGCGCATTGATCACGACTTTGGCGGCGGGTGCGGTGGCTTCGATAGACAGTTCTTCCAGCTCGGCAATAAAGTTCACCCGCGCGCCGGGGCTGCTGGGGGCTTGCACCTGTACCGTGCGCCCGTCCAGCGCCATGGCTTGGTTGGGGCCCAAGCGCGCATTGATGGCTTGTGCTACGCGCCGTGCGGTTTGAAAGTCAGAAGCGTTGAGGCCCAGCGTGATGGTGCTGCCGTCGTTGAGCGGCGTGGGCACGGCGCGCTCAACTTGGGCACCTTGGGGAATGCGACCCGCGCTCAAGTGGTTAATTTGCACTTTGCTGCCGCCCGCACCAGCGCCAGCGCCGCCGACGACCAAGTTGCCTTGTGCCAGCGCATAAATTTCACCATCTGCGCCGCGCAGTGGGGTGGCAATCAATGTGCCGCCTTTGAGTGATTTGGCGTTGCCCATCGAGGACACGCTGATGTCAATGAACTGGCCCGGCTGCGCAAAGGCGGGCAGTTGCGCGGTGATGATGACGGTGGCGACGTTTTTCAGCTGCAGTCGGCTGGCATTGGCGTCCGACAGGCTGATGCCCATTTGCTGCAGATAGTTGGACATGGCCTGCGTGGTGAAGGGCATTTGCGTGGTCTGGTCGCCCGTGCCGTCCAAGCCGACGACCAGGCCGTAGCCGGTCAACTGGTTGCTGCGCACGCCTTGCACGGCAGCCACTTCTTTGATGCGCACGGCCTGTGCAGGCAGGGCGGTACATAGGGCGGCAAACACGGCCACTAGGGGGGCTAGTTTCCGGGCCACGTGCCATGGAAGGGGGGGGCGCAGAGCTTTCATGGCGTTAATTGTGGGAGGAGGTCTCCCTTTGGAATGGGCCAATAAGCGGCGCATTTACCCGCTAATTGCACGCCTGCCCGGCACTGTTTTTTAAGCGAAATAAGGCGCTAGCCCTTATGCAGTAAGCGCTTGTAGCTATGATTTTTAGTGGGGTGTTGGCAGGCAGCCGTGCGTGTGCGCCGGCCCCCCTGCCGGAGCCAGAGAAGCACCGTTTTACCCGGAAAACGGGTAAAAAATGGTCAAAACAGCCTCAAGCCCGCACGCAGCCTGCGCTTATTGCTCTATTTTTAGGAGTGACATCAAAACGGCGAGACCGAATTGAAGGCGCGCGCCAGCCAGCCCATGGCTTGCATTTCGCTTTGGGCACCGCGTCCGCGCGATTGCACGCGCACGTTGGCCACTTGGGAGGAGCTGACACGGCTGCCCGGTTGCAGGGCGCGCGGGTCTACCGTGCCGGAGAAGCGCAGCACATCGACGTTCTCGTTCACGCCGATTTGTTTTTCGCCCGCCACCACCAAGTGGCCGTTGGGCAGCACATCAATGACGGTGGTGGTGATATCGCTCTCGAAGGTGTTTTGGCTGGTAGTGCCGCCGCCGCCTTCAAAGGTGCTGCCGCTGTTGCCACCAATTTTTGCGCGGCCTAAAGTGTTTAGCGCACCACCCGAGACAAAGGGCAGGGCGGTGATGCCGGCGCTCATCTCAGACTTGCGGTTGAGGTTGGATGAGGAGGTTTGGCTGGCCGTGACGCGCTCGGTGATGATGATGGTCACGCTGTCGCCTACCAGCCGCGCTCGCCGGTCTTCGACTGCAGGGCGGTAGCTGGCGGAGCTGAACAAGCTGCCAGTGGCAGGGCCGATGGCGCGGGGTGCAGCGGCCAGCGGTGGCGGCGCGGTGGGCAGCAAGTCCACTGGCGGCGGCGGTGACAGCGGCCCGGCGCAGCCCACGCACAGCACTGTCAGCGCCACCCCAGCCAAGCGGCTTACGCGGCTGAAGCGGTTAAAACGGTTTATCGGGTGTGAAAAAACCGGCGTGCGGGTGGATGTGGTGAGGGTGGACATGGCGGGCCTTACGGTGCGGTAATTTGTGCGTCAAATTTGGTTGAGCTTGGCCAGCATCTGGTCGGAAGTCTGGATGGCCTTGGAGTTCATTTCGTAGGCGCGCTGTGTTTGGATCATGGTGACCAGCTCTTCCACCACGTTGACGTTGGAGGACTCCAAAAAGCCTTGCATGGTTTTGCCTATGCCGTTGGAGTCGGGCGCACCGGTTTGCGGGTTGCCCGAAGCCACCGATTCGCGAAACATATTTTGGCCAATCGGCTCCAAGCCACCCGGATTGATGAAGGTGGCCAGCGTCAGGTTCGATCCGCCCAGCTTGGCCCCGGTTTTGTCAAAAAATTCGACCAAACCTTGGTCGCTGACACTCATCTTGACGGTACTGGGTGGCACCGTGATGCCGCCCGAGAGCGGGTGACCGCCCGCGTTGACCAGCTGGCCGGTGGCATCGGGATTGAAGGTGCCGTCGCGGGTGTAGGCGATGGTGCCGTCGGGCATGTCGATTTGAAAGAATCCGGAGCCATTGATGGCGATGTCGAAGTCTTTGCCGCTGGCCTGCGGCGTGCCTTGGCGAAAGTCGCGGCTGCTGGAGACGACGTTGACACCCAGACCCAAGTGCAGGCCGGTAGGTAGTTGGCTTTGTTCGCTGGTGCTGGCACCGACTTGGCGCTGGTTTTGGTAAATCAGGTCTTGAAAGACGGCGCTGGCGCGTTTGTAGCCAGTGGTGGAGACGTTGGCCAGGTTGTGCGAGACAACGTCCAGCTGTGTCTGCTGGGCCGACATACCGGATTTGGCGATCCACAGGGAGTTGATCATGGTGGTTCCTTGGGTGAGGGCTGTAGGCGCGGGGGGTTAGCCGTTCATACTGAGCAGTTGGCTGGCCGATTTGTCATCGGCCTCGGCGGTTTGCAGCAGCTTGATTTGTTGCTCAAACTGGCGCGAGGCGGCAATCATGCCAACCATGCATTCAACCGGATTGACGTTAGATCCCTCCAAGGCACCAGCCAACATACGGGCATTGGGGTCGCTCGGCAGGGGGTTGCCAGTGGTCGTGCGAAACAGCCCGTCGTCGCTGCGCTTGAGTGGCTCCTCGGCAGTGGGCGAGGCCAGTTTCAGGCGTCCGAGCTGGGTAGGCGGCTGGTTGCCGGTTTTGGTGGTGATGGTGCCGTCTGCGCCCAAGGTAATTTCCGCACCCTGCGGAATGTCGATGGGCGCGCCGCTGTCAGACAGCACCGGCAGACCCGTGGGGGTGAGCAGTTGCCCAGCGCTGGAAATCTCAAACACGCCTGAGCGGGTATAGGCCTCAGTGCCGTCGAGGCCTTGCACACCAAACCAAGCATTGCCCATGGCCATCGCGTCCAAGCTGCGACCGGTGCGCGTGATCGGGCCAGAGGCTTCAGAGTGGCCGGATGTGGCTTCAAGCGCAAACACCCGGGTGGTCGAGCCTTCGCCCTGGATGGGCACCGAGCGGAAGGTGGACATTTCGGCCCGAAACCCCTGCGTGGAGGCATTGGCCAGGTTGTTGGCCAGCACCGCCTGCCGGTGCGCAGCCGCGTTGGCGCCGGTCATGGAGGTGTAGATGATGCGATCCATGGCAGTAACTCCGGGCGTTCTTCAGGGGTGTCAGGGGTGTCAGGCGTGGGCGTTTATCAGCGCAGGTTGACCAGCGTGGACATCACTTGGTCTTGCGT
>CAIRYF010000026.1 GCA_903882725.1 uncultured Simplicispira sp. | reverse complement strand
CGTGCAAGTGGCTGCGCGGGCCGTCGTGCTCAGGCAGGCTTTGAAAAAGCTGGCCCAAGCTGAAGCGGCTGTAAAACGGGTGGCGCGCCAGCAGCTCGCGGTTTTTGTCTTCAAAATAGACGACAAACAGCAGGCGAAACAGCAGCACCACGCTGTTTTCGTACACGCTGGCCATGCTGGTTTGCGGGTTGGCGCGGTGGATGGCGCGGCCCATCACCTCAAACAGCGAATCCTCACCGGCGTAGCCGTAAATCACCGCTTTGAGGTTTTCTTCCACCGCCAGCGTGAACTCGGCAGAGGCGGCAATGGCTTGTTCGATAGCGCTGCTTTGCCCGGCCCCGGCGTAGGTATCGCGGCCAAAGAAGAAGCCAAATAGCACCAGCGCTTCGGTTTTTTCTGTGCCCACGGGCAGGGCGCAAATGGCTTCTAAATCAAATTGCAGATAGGTCTTTTTGGCAGTAATTTTGTCGGTGTCGTACATCCGCCAAATCCGGCCATTGGTCAAAAAGCCAAAGCGCACGCGCAGGGTGCTCAGGTAGTCCTGCAACTGGTGGTGCGGGTTGTGGGTGCGGTCGGCCTTGCCGGTGTCGAGCAGTTTGTCCCACGCTTTGGACTCGCAAATGGCGGTGATGCGCTGGTGGTCTTTGCTGGCCACCAGCGCGTCATCTTGGCCCGGCTCCAGCAGCAAGCACCAATCGGGCTTGGCCAGCTTGCCCTGCACGGTGAGGGTTTCTTGCGCCACCTTGCACCAGCCCAGCTCGGTCAGCAGCGGGCCGATAAAGGTGTCTTCCAACTGCGCCTCGCTGCGCCGCGACAGCGCAGCGGGCGCAAAGTGCTGCGCCAGCCACGCCGCCAATCCCTCAGGCGCGCTGGCCTGCGCCAGCTCGCGCCGCTGCTGCGCAATAAAGCCATCGTCCAGCAGCGTATTGACCAGCCAAGGGTGGGGGAAAAGGTCTTGCATATTGCGGTCTCCAGACAATGTGCAGCACACCGTTTTTAAGCCAAAACGGGCTTTAGCCCTTATATGGCATGCGGTTCGTGCTATTAAATTTGATTGATTTTTAGCCTGCCCGGGCTCAGGCGTGCATCGCCGCCTTGGCGGCTTCGACCATAAAACCGCTGCGACTTTGGCCGTGGCGCTTGGCGTATTCGTCAATGCGCCGCAACACCATGCGCGGCACGGTAATGTTGATTTTGTCAGCCGGGCCCAGGTATTTTTCAACTGGCACATCAACCAGTGCCCAGACACCGTTCGCATAGTCAGGATTGGCTTGGTGCGCGTTCAAGGTACTGGTGGCGGGAATGTCCATCCCGTCTTCAATCAGCGTTTCTACGTGGAAATCAATCGCTTCGCGCACGCTTTGCAGCGCTTCATCCAAACCCTTGCCAGTTGAAAAACAACCCGGCAAATCCGGCACAGTGACGCCGTACTGCTGGCCGTCATCGGTGTGCAGCACCACAATAAATTTCATCGGATTTTCTCCTTCATCGTTTAACGCCAGCCGGCTTGGCGCTCAATGCTGTGCAACGTTCCGTGTGGAATATCACCGTCCGGGTGTTTGACGGTGACCAAGCCGGGCTTGTCGGGGTGCTTGAATTGGTGGTGCGAACCCTTGACCCGCGCCAGATACCAGCCAGCAGCTTCAAGCTTTT
>CAIRYF010000025.1 GCA_903882725.1 uncultured Simplicispira sp. | reverse complement strand
CCGTATGCCCGAGCACTACGGTGCCTTAAGCCCGCTGTTGCACGTCGTGCCGCTGCAACTGCTGGCCTACCACACCGCAGTGGCGCGCGGCACCGACGTTGATAAACCGCGCAATTTGGCCAAGAGCGTGACAGTAGAGTGATGCCGCTGACGCACGCCGCTGACGCACACGCGGTGTGCCCGGCTACACTTGCGCCCACCGCTGCGCAGGCGGCTTCGCATCCATTTTCTTCATGACAACACACACACTTCCCGCCCTGATTGAGCCGCTGGCCGACGCTGCTGCGCAGCGCCCGCGCTTGGGCGAGGTGCTGGTGCAGGCGGGCAAATTGAGCGCGCGCGACTTGGATCGGGCGCTGTCGGCCCAGCACGAAATGGGCAGCATGATTGGGCGCGTGCTGGTGCGCTTGGGGCTGGTTTCGGACGCCGATGTGGCGCAGGCGCTGTCGCTGCAATTGGATATCCCGCTAGTGACGGCGCAAGGCTTTCCTGAACTGATGCCCGAGGTAGAAGGTCTGCTGCCCGAGTTTTTGCACGCCAACAACCTCTATCCGCTGCGCTTAGACGGCAACGAGCTGCACATGGCCATGGCGGTGCCGCAAGACGCCTTTGTCGTCAAAGCCTTGCGCTTGGCCACCGGCTGCACCATCCGGCCCCATTTGGCGCTAGAGAGCGATATTGAAAAAGCCCTGGCCGAGCCGGTCGAGGAAGCCACTGAAGACGACGCCGACGATGGTTTTGGCGACGGCTTGGACGGCGGCGACTTTGTTGAACACCTGAAAGACTTGGCCAGCGAAGCGCCCGTTATCCGCTTGGTCAACACCATCATTGGCCGCGTGATCGACTTGCGCGCCTCGGATATCCACCTCGAACCGTTTGACGATGGCCTGCACGTGCGCTATCGCGTCGATGGCGTGATCCACCCCGGCGAGCTGGTGCCGCCGCGCCTGAGCGCCGCCGTCAATTCGCGCGTCAAGCTGCTGGCGCACCTGGACATTGCCGAGCGCCGCTTGCCGCAAGACGGGCGTATCAAAACCCGGGTCAAAGGGCGCGAGCTGGACTTGCGCGTTTCCACCGTGCCTACCGTACACGGCGAAAGCGTGGTGATGCGCGTGCTGGATCGGGCCAGCGTGCGCCTCGAACTCGAAAAAATGGGCTTTGAGAAGGACACGCTGGCGCGCTTTAACAGCCTGCTGGCGCGCCCGCACGGCATTTTGTTGGTCACCGGGCCGACCGGCTCGGGCAAAACCACCACGCTGTATGCCGCTTTGGCCAAGATCGACGCCTCGGCGCAAAAGATCATCACCGTCGAAGATCCGGTGGAGTACCAACTTGAAGGCATCAACCAAATTCAGGTACACGCGCAAATTAACCTGACCTTTGCCAATGCCCTGCGCTCCATCTTGCGCCAAGACCCCGACATCATCATGATCGGTGAAATGCGCGACAGCGAAACGGCCCAAATTGCCGTGCAGTCGGCGCTGACTGGGCACTTGGTGCTATCAACTTTGCACACTAATACCGCTGCTGGTGCGGTGATTCGGATGCAAGACATGGGCGTGGAGCCGTACTTGATTACTTCCGCCGTCAACGGTGTGCTGGCCCAGCGCTTGGTGCGCACCTTGTGCGGGCATTGCAAAGAGGCCTACGAGCCGGGCCACGAGGTGCGCGAGAACACCGGCTTGTCGCGCTTTTGCGCACCCACCCAGCCGATTTACCGCGCCGTCGGTTGTGACCAATGCCGCCAATCTGGCTACCGGGGCCGCACGGGCATCCACGAATTGCTGGTGCTGGACGAGCCGATGCGCCGCGCCATCATTGACGGGCGCGATGCCGGCACGCTCAACACTTTGGCAGCGCAAAGCGGTATGTTGAGCCTGCACGAGGACGGCCTGCGCAAGGTCGCCGCAGGCCACACCACGCTGGACGAGCTGGCGCGCGTCATACAGGATCAAGCCGATGCCTGATTTTATTTGGCGTGCGGCGACCGCCTCCGGCAAGGTCGAAGAAGGACAAATCACGGCGGTCAGCACCGCTGCGGCAATGAAGCAATTGCGCAGCCAAGGTTTAACGCCGCTGAGTTTGGCCGAGGCCGGCGCCATGGGCGCGGCGGGGATTGAGACCGGTGCTGGTGCCGCCACGGGTTTTAGCGGCTTCGCCCAGCCTAAAGTGCGCCAAGCCAAGGGGCCGGTGACCGCGCCCGATGTGCTGGCCATTACCTCTGAGCTGGCCATCATGTTGCGCGCTGGTTTGGCGCTGGACAACGCCTTGCGCGTACTTATCGACATGAGCCACAAACCCAGCATCGCCACGCTGATGCAGGGTATTTTGGAAGCCGTCAAGGGCGGCACACCGCTGAGTCGCGCACTGGCAGCGCACCGTGATTTATTTGGTGATTTTTATATCAACATGATTCGTTCGGGCGAGGCCAGCGGGCAGATGTCTGCCGTGCTAGACCGCTTGGTCGAGCACATGGAGCGCCAACGTGCGCTGCGCGACAACGTCATTTCGGCCACCATTTACCCGGCCATTTTGCTGGCGGTGGCGGTGCTGTCGCTGGTGGCCATGCTGGGCTTTGTCGTGCCGCAGTTTGAAAAACTGTTCACCGACATGGGCGACGCGCTGCCTTTGCCGACCCGCTTGGTGATGGGGCTGGGGCAGGCGTTTACGCGCTATGGTCTGTTTATTGGGGTGGTGGCGGTGGGTGCCAGTATGTTGCTGTCGCGCTGGTTCAAATCGCCCTCGGGGCGGCGCTGGTGGCAAACTTTGATGCTGCGCCTGCCACTGATGGGCCCGCTGGCGCTGAAATACCAGTTAACGCTGTTTTCGCGCTCGCTCGGCACGTTGCTGGGCAACGGGGTGCCGATGCTGACGGCACTGCACATCGCTACCGAAACCGTTGGCAACAGCGTGCTACAGCAAGCGCTGGCGCGCGTCGCACCGATTGTCAAAGAGGGTGGTCGGGTAGTGCAGGCGCTGTCGGCCACCGGCATTTTTGAGCCGCTGGCCATCAACCTGATTCGCGTCGGCGAAGAAACCGGTCGCATCGGCCCGATGATGTTGGAGCTGGCGAATATATTGAACCGCGAAGTCGAAACCGGCATCAAACGCCTTTTGACGCTGGTCGAACCGGTGCTGATTTTGGTGCTGGGTATGTTGATTGCCGCCATCATCGTCTCCATCTTGCTGGGAATCTTGTCTATCAATGACCTCGCCGTATAATTTTTGTTTACCCAAGGAACCGTCTCTCATGGTGAGTATTCGTACACGCCGCGCCTGCGCTGCCTCTTTTGCCCGCAAGTCTTCGCGCGGCTCCTCATGCGGCTCTTCACGCGGTTTTACCCTGATTGAATTGCTGGTGGTGCTGGCCATCTTGACGCTGCTGGCTGGCTTGGTGGGCCCGCGTGTGCTTAACCAGTTGGGCGGTGCCAAGTCCAAAACTGCCGGGGTGCAGATTGCCGATCTCGACAAGTCGCTGGAACTGTTCAAGCTCGATGTGGGCCGTTACCCCACGACTGAAGAAGGGCTCAATGCCTTGGTCGCCAAACCCGGCAGCGTCAACGGCTGGACGGGTCCGTACCTCAAGGGCGGCGTACCCACCGATCCGTGGGGCAAGCCGTACAAATACGCCAATCCAGGCACCAATGGCGGCATCGAAATCATCTCTCTGGGTGCTGATGGTGCCCCCGGCGGTGACGGTGAAAACGCCGACATCCGCAATACGCCCTGAACGCCGCCCTCATCGGCAAGCCCACCATGCGCCAAGAGCGCGGCTTTACGCTGATTGAATTGCTGGTGGTGTTTGCCATCATGGCGTTGCTGATGGGCTTGGTTCCTATGGCCTTTGACAAGATGCGCGATGCTGCGCAATACCGCGATGTTCTGCGCGGCATGATCTCTGAAATACGCTTTGCAAGGCAGCAGGCGTTACTCGGCCATAGCGAGGTGCGCTTTTCTGTGCATTTAGGCGATAGGGTCTACCAGTCCGACGGGCATTCAGCTAAACCTATTCCAGTACCGCTGGAAGTGCGCGCTACCGTTGCTGGCACAGAGTTGCAGGGCCAAGGGCTGGCGTCGATTCGGTTTTTACCCAGCGGCGGCGCAACCGGTGGCAGCATCGATATTTTGCGGCCCTCCGGCGTGGGGACACGTTTACGTGTGGATTGGCTGTCTGGACAAGTAAGTCAGGAAGCGCTGTCGCCATGAGCCGCTCTGGGCGCTGGCGCCAGCGCGGTCTGTCACTGTTGGAGCTGTTGGTGGCCTTTGCCATCATGGCCATTGCTTTAGGTATGCTTTACAAAGCCAGCGGCAGCAGCGCGCGCAGTGTCAGCGAGGCCGCCAGTTACCAGCGTGCCATGTCGCTGGCAGAGTCTTTGCTGTCCATGCGCGATGCGGTGCCAGCGCAAGGCTGGAATGAGACAGGCCAATCAGCGCAGTTTTCTTGGAAAATTCACTCCCAGCCCTACGCCACTTTGGCCAGTCAAGGCAATTTAGCTGCGCCGGTACTGCACGCTGTAGAGGTGGGGGTTGAGTGGAGCGAGGGCACTCGCCTACGCCGCATCGATCTGCACACCTTGCGACCCCAGCGCAATGTGCCTGCCGGAACAGGACTACAGCGATGAGGGCAAGGGCATCACGTGCGCCCCATTTGGTACGCCGAGCGTTGCCGGGCTTCACTTTGCTGGAGTTGCTGGTCACCATGGCTTTGCTGTCTTTGCTGATGTTGGGCATGGCCTCTGCCCTGCGCACCATGGCGCAAACGGAACAGCGCGTTGATGCCCGTTTGGCCAGTGCCGATGAGTTTCGTGTGGCCACCGGTTTTTTGCGCTCTATCGTGGGGCAAGTTTCGGCCCGTAAAAATCCCATGCCACTTACCCAAGGTGCCAGCCCCTATTTATTTGTCGGCGCGCCCACGGCACTGTCTTGGGTTGGCGTCATGCCCGCCCGTTATGGTGCTGGCGGGCGCAATTTTTTTCACCTGGCGGTTGAGCCGGTGCAAGGAGAGCCTGCCTTGGTGATTCGATTTTTGCCGTGGACAGATAGCCCTCAATTTCCTGACTGGGAACAGGCCGAAAGTCGTGTGCTGGTACGTGGTGTAGCGTCTTTTGCGCTGACTTATGAGGATGTGCGCCAAACGGAACCTCTGTGGGTAAATGCTTGGGAGCGCACGGACAGCCTGCCTGATCGTGTGCGCATAGAACTGCACACAGACACCGGGCCGTGGCCCATGTGGGTGGCCGCCATGCGCAGTCTTCCAGCCAGTGAACGCGGTGGCTCTGGGCGTTTTTCTGCGGGGCCTGAATGAAAAAACAATCGCCATACTGCGCTACGACAAGTTGTCGCCAACAAGGTATTGCCTTGATTGCAGTGCTGTGGATTGTGGCCGCGCTGAGTGTTGTCGTGACCGGCGTAGTGCATTCTGTGCGCAGTGAGGTGCGCGTGATCAACCACAACAGACAAGCGCTAGAGGGCTTGGCTTTAGGCCAGGCAGCGATTGCCTTGGTACTGCAAGACATCAGCGTGCGCGCACAGCGTCCCGCCCAGTTGATGCAGATCGATGTGGTGTATTTAGGCCATGCCATGCAAGTGCAAGTGATGCCACTGAGCGGACTGATTGACATCAATAGCGCCTCCGAGCCTCTGCTGATCAGTCTCTATAGCGTCGCGGGTGCGAAGAATGAGGCTGTTGCCACTGCGTTGGCGCAAGCCACGCTGCAGGTGCGCGGCGAGCGCGATACACGAGGCCGAGAAAAGGGCTTTGAAGCAGCGCAAGACTTGCTGCGTGTGCCTGGGGTTGACTTTGACCTCTATGCTAGACTTTCGCCCCTTATCACCGCTGAAGTGCAGGGGGGCAGTGGCCGAGTCAACCCGCAGGCTGCCCCGGTAGAGGTTCTGGCAGTTTTGGCGCAGGGCAACCTTGCGCTGGCAGGCGACTTGGCTGCAAAGCGCGCAAGCGGTGCTACCGACATGGACACTACCCGCCTGAATGCGCCCTTCATCGGAAACCTTGCATCTTCCCGCTACAAATTACAGGCCCGTGTCCCATTTGCTGACGGCATACAAGTGGTGGTGTCGCACAGTGTTGATGCGCGTCCCGATTCCCGTTCAGGTTTGCCTTGGCGCGTTTTTCACACCGAGTATTGGACGCAAGCCGGACCAATGGCAGGCGTTTGACCAAATAATATGTCTACAGCTGCATCTTCTTCGCGTTTCTTCGGGCTAGACCTTAGTGCGCTCTGGCCCGAAATACGCCGCTCATGGCAAGAGGTACACCGTTCCTCGGTGCTGGTTTGGCTGACGCCGGATTTGCCAGTGCGCGTCTTGCACGCTGATGGACACGAAACCACTTGGCTGGGGGGGCAACTGGTTCAGGGAGAAAAGAATCAGGCAGCCCTTTTTACGGCGATAGAGCTGCCTGAGGACTTGCTGTTGCGTCGTGCTTTGCACGTGCCGACCATGTCCCAGACGCAAACTGCGCAGGCGGTGGAGCTTGACCTGCGCAGCGCAAGTCCATTTGCTGCTGTCGACATGATGTGGGGTTACAGCGCGCAGTCAGCCCCGTCGGGCGGCTTGGACATAAATGCCGTACTTGTCTCGCGCAAACAAGCCACGCAATACATCAGCACACAACAGCACCGCTTTGATGCAGCGACTGCTGCGGAGCCCGAAGTATGGGTTTTTACCCCACAGGGCCGTCCTATCGTGCTTGCTGGTTGGGGGGAGGCACGGCGGGCACGGCATGGCGCAAAGCGCCGTTATATTGCCTATGGATTATTGGCCAGTGCGCTGTGCTTGATAGCGGCTATCTCTCTCGCGCCAACGATGCAATTGCGTTTGCGCGCTATCGAGGCTGTGTATGCCTACGACGGCATACAGGCGCGCACTGCACCGCTGATAGGCCAGCGCGAAGCTTTTATGCGTTCTATCGACGAGCTAGAAAGTCTGCGCGGCATATTGGCTGAACGTATCGATCCCATGCCGCTGTTGGAGGCCATCACCCAGACGCTGCCAGACGACACCTCACTGCAAAGCCTGCAAGTACAGGGTTTGAAAGTCACCATCAACGGCCTGACCTCGAATGCCGCTACGCTCATGCAGTTGCTGGGTGCCAAACAGGGCTTCAAAGAGGTTCGCGCCCCGTCGGCCGCCACGCGCAGTCCTGGTGCCACCGCTGAAAACTTCGTTATTGAGTTTGAACTTGACCCCGGTGTTTTTTCTATGGTGGCTGCCCCAGCGGGTGACACTGCTGTGAGCAAGGACACATTGTGAAGCCCATTATTGGCCGTGAGGTCACGACAGTTCTTATCACGCTGGCTCTGCTGGCGCTGCCTTTGGTGGTGGTGGCCACTTATGTGTACCAAAAGCACCAATGGGCGCAAAGCCGCCTAGATGAGCTGGAGCCGCGCTATGCACGCCTATTGGGTTTGGACGCCAACGGCGACGCTTTGGCGCAGTCACAAGAGCGGGCAAAAGCCTCGATAGCGCAATACGTCTATCCGCCAGAGCAAGACACAAATCAAACTGGTAATGCTGTTCAGCAGCGTATTCGCAGCATTTTGGTTGCCGCTGGATTGGATATTGCCAGCAGCCAAGTCTTGCCAGCCAAAGAGGAAAAAGGTTTTGAGCGCATTCCTTTGTCGGTGCGGGCCGAAGGAGAAATGGTCGCGTTGCAAGCTGGTCTG
>CAIRYF010000024.1 GCA_903882725.1 uncultured Simplicispira sp. | reverse complement strand
GCACCGGGTCGCCAATCATGCGCAGGATTTTCTTCTTTGCGTCTTGGATGCCCTTGTGATAGTCAACGAGGATTTGCGTCTCGGGGTCGTAATACATGGCGTTGAGGGTGAAGTCACGCCGTGTAGCGTCTTCGTCCTGCGGGCCCCAGACGTTGTCGCGCAGCACGCGGCCGCTCGACCCGACGGCGTGCGTCATGCCTGCCAGCGCATTGCGGCTGGTTTTTTCGTTGCCCGAAACTTGCTCGGCAGCGACGTTATCGACCTGAGCGCGAAAGGTAGAGACTTCAATCACCTCGTTTTCGCGCCCGCGCCCGTGGACGACGTGGACGATGCGAAAGCGCCGACCAATGATGAAGGCGCGGCGAAACAGGCCTTTGACCTGCTCAGGTGTGGCGTTGGTGGCGACGTCAAAGTCTTTGGGCTTCAGACCCAGCAACAAGTCGCGCACCGCACCGCCGACGATATAAGCCTCAAAACCAGCGTTTTTTAGCGTGAGCACAACATCAGCAGCGCGCGGGTCAACACGGTGGGGATCGATGCCATGTACCGAAGCGGGCACCTCTTCGCGCTTACCAAAGGGTGATGCAGACTGTGCAAGCGCTTTGCGTCCGCCCGAAGTGGCTTTGGCCAGCAGTTTGTCGATAAATTTTTTGATCATTTTTGGGCAGGAAACAAATCCAAAATGCGCCAGCCGCGTTGCGCAGCCAAGGCGCGCAGACGCGCATCGGGGTTGGTGGCCACGGGCTGGTTAACTTTTTCCAGCAATGGCAGGTCGTTTATTGAGTCGCTGTAGAAGGTGCTATCGACACCGCTCCAGTCCAGCCCGCGCGCGGCCAGCCAGGCCTCCATGCGCGTGACTTTGCCGCCGCGCATCGACGCCACACCAGCGATGGCACCAGTAAACCAGCCGTCCGCGCCGCGCTCTAGCTGCATCGCCAGCAACTCGGGTACGCCCAGCGCCTGGGCAATGGGCGTGGTCACAAATTCGTTGGTGGCGGTGATGATGGCGACCATGTCGCCCGCTTGTTGGTGCTGGCGCAGCAGGGCCAGCGCTTCGGGGCGAATCGCTGGCTGCACCACTTCGCGCATAAATTGCGCGTGGGCCTGTGCCGCCGCTTGCGGGCCGCGCTGACGCACCGCGTCAATGGCAAAGCGCACATAGTCGTGTACATCCAGCGTGCCAGCTTGGTAGTGGGCAAAAAAATCGGCGTTGCGGCGACTAAATTCTGTAGGGTCATTCCAGCCGATGCGTGTGGTGAATTCGCCCCACTCATAGTCTGAATCGATGGGCAGCAAGGTGTGGTCCAAGTCAAACAAGGTTAACCGGAGGCGCGATGCCGAAATATCTGGGGTCATGCGGAGAAAACTGTCGTAAAAAAAGAGCGAATATCGATAAAAAACCAGCTGCCAGGCGCGAAGGCATCACTCGGAGTCGAGCATATCTTTGAGCAGCGGAATGGTCGGGGCACGGCGGGTGCGCAGGGCGTGGCGATCAAGGCGCTCTAGCAAAGCCATCAGGCTACCCGGGTCGCGCGAAAAACGCTTGAGCATGTAGTCTGTCACGTCATCACCCAACGTCAAGCCGCGCGCACTTGCTTGCCGGCGCAGCACGGCGCGCAGTTCGGCCTCGCTGGGCATTTGCAGATGAAACACATTGCCCCAACCAACGCGGCTGCGCAGGTCTTCGCGCAGTGGCAAGTCGGCCGGCGGCACGCCACCGGCAGAAATTACCCAGCGCGGCACGCCATTGGCTGGGCTCATGGCGTTGATAAACCAGTTGAAGGCGACGTTTTGCTGTGAGGTGCTATAGAGGTGGACGTCGTCAAGGATGACGGCAGCCCATCTTTCGTCAAACGCTGGGGCGTATTTGCTTTTGGCATCGCGCCAGCCAGCGCTGGCACCCTGTTCACGCAGCGCTTGGCGCACGGCCTGCAGCAAATGGGTTTTGCCGCTGCCTGATTCGCCCCACAAATACGTTGGCACTGGCGTGCTGGCGTGGCTGTGACCCAGCACCTGCGCCAAATGCTGCAAGGCAGCGGTATTGGGGCCAGCAAAAAAGCCCTCCAGCGTCGGCACAGGAGCCAAGCCAATATCCAGCGCGAGCTGCTTCATGGCTGCAACCCCCGCGAGCGCTGCACGCAAGTGCAAGGTGAGGGAGTGAAACGTGGCATGGAGGTGATGGGCAAGGGGCTGCAGGCAGTGTGTGGATAAGGGCCGTGTCGGGCAGTGCAGTGCGCGCAACCCGTAGAATCTGCCCAAATTTTAGTCTGCCGGCGCGCTGGTCCGCGCTGCACTTGCCATGAGCTCCTCTGCATCTTCCTCTACCCCCCTTTCGTATAAAGACGCTGGCGTTGATATTGACGCTGGAGACGCCCTGATCGAGCGCATCAAGCCACTGGCCAAAAAGACCCTGCGCGACGGCGTGCTGGCTGGCATTGGCGGCTTTGGCGCGTTGTTTGAAGTACCCAAGCGCTATCAAGAACCGGTGCTGGTGTCGGGCACCGACGGCGTAGGCACCAAGCTCAAGCTGGCGTTTGCATGGAATATGCACAACACCGTCGG
>CAIRYF010000023.1 GCA_903882725.1 uncultured Simplicispira sp. | reverse complement strand
GAGCATGAGCACGTTGGCCACCATACTGAAAACGCCCACAACGAGAAACTCGCGGCGAAAGGCCCACAGTGCCTCGGCCAGCTCACTGCGGCGAAAAAATTGGGGGGTATTCATAAAGGGAAATGCGATGGGGTTGCACAGTTGCAAAAATTACGACGCAGCCAACGCCGTGTTGGATGGGCTTGGCTGGGGCCTGGTGGCCTGCGCTTGGGCTTGTTGTTGCTGCTGTTGTTGTGCCGCTTGGTTCAGCGCGGCCAGCACCTCGTCGCGCGGGCCAAAGGCTTGTTGCTGGCCGTCGCGCAGTACCAGCATTTTGTCGGCCACGGCCAGCACGCTGGTGCGGTGCGTCATGATGACAAACGTCGTGCCGCGCTGTTTGGCTGCAACAATGGCGCGCGCCAGGGCGGCGTCGCCTTCTTCGTCCAAGCTGGAGTTGGGCTCGTCCAACACCACAAACACCGGGTCGCCATACAGCGCCCGCGCCAAGCCGACGCGCTGGCGCTGGCCGCCTGACAAGCGTGCGCCATCGGGGCCGACCATTTGTGCATAGCCATCGGGCAGCGCCGTGATGAATTCATGCAGGCCCACGGCGCGTGCAGCCGCTTCGACGCGCGCAGGGATAACTTCGCCAAAGCGGGCAATATTGTCTGCCAGCGTGCCCTCGAACAGTTCCACGCCTTGGGGCAAGTAACCCACGTGCGGGCCCAGCTCGCTTTTGTTCCACGTGTGGACATCGGCGCCGTCTAGCCGTACCTTGCCCGCTGCTGCCGGCCACAGACCGACCAGCAAGCGTGCTAGCGTGGTTTTGCCAGCAGCGGACGGGCCAACCACGGCCAGAACTTCGCCAGGATTGAGGGCAAACTGCACCCCGCGCAAAATTTGGGCAGTGCTGCCCGGAGCGCCAGCCACCAGGCTTTCAACCTGCAGGGCACCGCGCGGTGCCGGCAGTGACATGGCCTCGGGCTTGGCGGGTACGGTGGCGAGCAAATGATCGAGCCGTTGCCAAGCATCGCGCACATTCACCACCGACTGCCACTGCGTAACCACTTGCACCAGCGGTGCCAACATACGCCCGCCCAAAATGGAGCCAACAATCATCATGCCGCCGCCGCCGTTGAGCTGGTTGTGTAGCAACAGCCAGCAGCCCAGCCCCAGCAGCATCGAGCTGAGAGTGTTTTGCAGCAACTTAGACAGCGCCTGAAAGCCGCCAGCGTGCTCTGAAGCCTTGGCTTGCAAGTCCAAAAATTCACGCTGGCGCTCCATCCAGCGCTGGTGCGTGGCGCGCAACATACCCATCGATTCGATGACTTCGGCATTGCGCAGCGTGCCATCGGCGTATTGCTGCGCAGCAATGGCGCTGCGGTTGGCCTTCATCAGCAATGGCTTGGTGCCGCGCTCATTGAGCCAAGCGACAAAGGTTTGCAGTACACCAAAAAACAGCGACGACCAGCCCAGCACCGGGCTGATCAGAAACAGCAGCACCAGCATAATCAGGGCGACGGGTGATTCCATCAGCGCCAGCAAAGCGGGCGAAAACAGAAAATCACGCACCTGCCGGAAATCGTTCAGCGGCTGTTGTGTGCCCCCAGGCAGACGGCGTAGATTGGCTTCAAAAATGGCTTTAAAAATGCGTCCACTGAGCTTGCCATCCAACTCAGCACTGGCGCTGCGCATGATTTCGCTGCGCGCCCACTCCAATATCTCCATCAACAGGTAGGCACCCACCACCAGCAGTGTCAGCATTACCAAAGTAGCGTGGCTGCGGCTGTTGACCACGCGGTCGTACACCTCCAGCATATAGCCCGATGGTGCCAGCACCAATATGCTGGTTATCAGACTGAACCAGCTAGCGCGCACAAAGTAGGGCTTGAGCGACCAGATGGCAGCGCGCAGCTCTGAGGGGGGCTTTTGAGGGTTCATAAAACGTCTTCAACAATGATGTATTCAGGGATTTCGCCGCTTATGCCTTCGGACGTTTTAGTCTCTAATGTGGCTGTAAGCATTGTGGGTGCTGCGGATGCAGCTATTGTTTTGGTAGTGTGCGCGGCTTTGCTGGCCACTGTGCCGGTGGCTTCTGGCGGGGTCAGCAAAAACGACAATTCGTAGATGCCATCGGGGCGACGGGCTAGCACAATTTCGCGCAACTTGCAGGCATGAAACGCCTGCTCGTCTTCAGCGCGCAGCGTCAGCTGAAAGCGCATCCGCCCGTCCAGCGTGAACATCGACAACTGCCCAGCTTTGAGGCTCAGGGTGTGCCGGTCAAAGTACACCGGGCACGAGTCGGCAAAACGCAGCAGTGGCAGCGGCTTGCTGCCCAGGCGCTGTAGGCTGAATGGGCTGTCGGGGTGCTGAAACACCATG
>CAIRYF010000022.1 GCA_903882725.1 uncultured Simplicispira sp. | reverse complement strand
TGCCGCCAGAGGGTCTTGGGGAGATCGGGCCTCAAGACCGTGCGCAGCGGTTTCCCCGTCTCTAACTAGTATTGGCCGACGGGGGTTGCCAGCGAAGCCCAAGATTATAACGCCTGCGCGCAGGCCGCCGCGCTGGCCCACGCCCACTGAAAGTTGTAGCCACCCAGCCAGCCGGTGACGTCCACCACCTCGCCAATAAAGTACAGGCCGGGTTGGGTTTTGCTCTCCATGCTGTGCTGCAACAGCGCGCGCGTATCGACGCCGCCGAGCGTGACTTCGGCTTTTTTATAGCCTTCGGTGCCCGTGGGCGTCAGTTGCCAGTGGGCCAGTTGCTCGGCCAGGCGCGCCAGCGCTTTGTCAGCAACGTCGGCCACCGGGCGCTGCCAGTCGCTGCTTTGCGCCGCCCACGCGTCGGCCAGCCTGCTGGGCACCAACGCGGCCAGCTCGTTGGCCAGCAGCTTGCGCGAGCGCGCTTTGGCCTGCGCCAGCACTGCTGCCACATCGACGCCGGGCGCAAGGTGAACCGACAGCGGCGTGCCTTCCTTCCAGTAGCTGGAAATTTGCAGCACTGCCGGGCCGGACAGCCCCCGGTGGGTGAACAGCAAATCTTCATCAAACGCCATGCGCTGTTTTTTGCTGCCGCTGCTGATCTGCACCGGCAGCGCCAAGCCCGACAGCTGCGCATACGGCACCCATGCCGCGCCGTCAAACGTCAAAGGCACCAAGCCGGGGCGGCGCTCAATCAGTGGAATGCCGAACTGCTGCGCCAGCCGGTAGCCCCAGTCGGTGGCACCGATGGCGGGAATCGACAAACCGCCCGTGGCCACCACCAAGCTGCGCGCTTGCACGGTGCCTCGGCTGGTCTCAATTTGATAGCTAGAAGCGCAGGTATCTATTGGGCTGGAGGCCAAAAATACTACTTTTTTGACACTGCACGGCTGCCAGCGCTCGACTTGGCCGGCGGCGCATTCGGCCAGCAGCATATCGATGATGTCTTGGGCCGAGCGCTGGGCAAACAGCTGGCCTTTGTGCTTTTCTTGGTAAGGCACGCCGTGTTTGTCCAGCAGGGCAATGAAGTCTTGCGGCGTATAGCGCGACAGCGCCGAGCGGCAAAACTGCGGGTTGTCGCTGACAAAGTGTTTGTGCGGCGCGCGCGGGTCAAGGCCTTGGTTAGTGAAGTTGCAGCGCCCGCCGCCAGAGATGCGGATTTTTTCGGCCACCTTGTCGGCGTGGTCAATCAGCAGCACCTTCAGGCCGCGCTGGCCCGCTTGGGCAGCGCAAAACAGGCCCGCAGCGCCCGCGCCAACGATGACGGCGTCAACTATTTTGGTCAAAACAGGCTCCAGCCCTTACGCAGCAAGCGCAAGCAGCTATTAAATTTGATGTTTTTATATTTTTTCGGCCAGCTGGCAGATGTGCTCTAGCTGTTGCGCAATCGGCGTCGGCACTGGCAGCGTGCCCGCCATCACCGCGCGGATGTAGTCGGCGGTGCTGGCGGCGCTGATGTCGCTGGGCAAATTGGGCAGCGCAGTCAGCGGGCCGTCTTGGGCCTCTTGCACGCGGCGACCGCGCCCGGCTTGAAAGCCGTCCATTTGCGGCGTGCGGCGCGGGTCGGCCACGGGCTCGCCTTCGGTGCCGCGCAGCAGCAGCGCGTCCAGACCGGTCAGGGCGATGGTCTCGGCCATAGAAAGGGCGTATTCGGGGTGCGTATAGCTGCTGACGATCAGGCTGTCGCCCGCCACCGGCGACAGCGGATCCATCAGCTTGACCAGGCTGTGCGCGCTGTTGCGCAGGCCCAGCGTGCGGCGCACGTCCAGCAGCCGCGCCAAACCCGGCAGCAGCAGCGCCGTTGGGGCAAAGGCGACTTGGCCGGGTTCGATTTCGTCTAGCGCCGCCATGGCGTTGACGCCCAGCGCTGCCAACACGTCTTGGCTGCTGGCGCGGCGATCTTCGCTGCTGTTGCCGTGGACCAGCACCGGCCAGCCGCGCCGCGCCAGCAACAAGGCCAGCAAGGGCGTCAGCACCGGCAGCTTGCGCGCGCCGTTGTAGCTGGGCAGCACGATGAGCGCGCGGGTGCTGGCCGGCAGCAGCTCTAGGCGCGCGTGGACAGCGTCGAGAAAGCCTGCCATTTCTTGCGCTGTCTCGCCCTTGATGCGCATGGCGACGCAGAAAGCGCCCACTTGCACGTCGCTGGCCGTGCCGTCTAGCACTTGGCCCATCAGGTCAGCAGCCTGGTCGCGCGTCAGGGCGCGGGCGCCGTCTTTGCCGCGTGCGATGTCTTTAAGGTAATGGCGAATGCCCATGGGATTGGAGGATTGGGTTGGTTACAAACAGAGTCGGCATTGTCGTGCAAGGCGTGCGCAGCATTGCGCATTGTTTTGCGGCAGCTGCCCGTGTTGCGCATACCATTGCTCCGATCTGTTTTTTTGAAAGACCGTGCCATGACCACCTCTTCTTCGTCTTCTCTTGTCGAGCAACTGATGTCCCAACTGCAAGGCGCGCCGCTGCAGCAGATGGCGCAGCAGTTGGGTGCCGATACCACCCAAACACAAGACGCTGTCAGCGCGGCACTGCCTTTGTTGTTGGGTACGCTGGGGCGCAATGCTGCGCAACCGCAGGGCGCTATGGATTTGTTTGGTGCCTTGCAGCAGCATCTGCAAGGTGGTCAAGGTGGTCAAGGCGGTCAAGGCGGGGCGGCAGCCGTGTTGGCGCAAATTTTTGGCGGCAACCAGCAGCGCGCCGAAGATGGGTTGGGCCAAGCCACTGGCCTGGGTGCCAATGCCGGGCAGTTGCTGCAAATGCTGGCACCTATCGTGATGTCGTTTTTAGCGCAGCACGTCAGTGCCGGTGGTTTGAACGCCGACAGCTTGGGCCAAACGCTGGGGCAAGAACATACGCGCGCACAACAACAAGGTGGCTTGGGCGGTGGTGTGTTGGGCGCGCTGTTAGACCAAGACGGTGACGGCCAGGTCGGTCTGAGTGACTTGATGAAAATTGGCAGCAGTTTTCTGGGTGGTCGGCGCTGAAATGCCGGTAAATATTCGTGTGCATTGCTTTTTTTTAGGAGGTTTTCATGACAGTCGTTGCAGCAATTCTCAAATCTAAACCCGAGGGTTTAGTGCATTCCATCGCTCCCACAGCCACGGTGTTGCAGGCGCTGCAAACCATGGCCGAGCGGCGCATTGGCGCGCTGCTGGTGATGCAGGACAACGCCATCGTCGGCATCCTGACCGAGCGCGACTACGCCCGCAAAATCGCGCTGATGGGGCGCAGCTCGGTCAGCACCTTGGTCAGCGACGTGATGACCCAAGATGTGATGTATGTGCAGCCCACGCAAACCAGCGAAGAATGCATGGCTTTGATGACCGAAAACCGCCTGCGCCACTTGCCAGTGGTCGATGACGGTGCGGTGCTGGGCATGATTTCGATCGGTGACTTGGTCAAAGACATCATCTCCGAGCAAAAATTCATCATCGAGCAGATGAAGCACTACATCAGCGGGCGCATCAGCTAAACGCTGTTTGCTTCCATCCAAAATGGCCATCGCAAGCGATGGCCATTTTTGTTTTTATTTTTGTTACATCACCAGCGCCCGCGCCAGCATCACCGGCGCGTCCCAAGCGCGAATGCGCGCACGGGTGTGCAAGCTGGCGCTGCGCAGGGCATCGACCTTGTCCAAAATGCGCAGACCGCCCTGCACCACCAAGCGCAACTCCCAGCCAGCACGCCCGGGCAGTTGGTGGACTAATTGAGAGCCTTTTGTCATGCTAGCCCTTGCCCAGCTTGCGCTTTCAGCTATCAATTGTGTAGTTTGCGGCGTGCCTTGCTGCGTGCTGCACAGCGCCAGCAAGTCAGCGCGCAGCACGCCGTGGGCAGCGCAGTCGGCCTCGGTCAGATAAAAACGCCCGCGTGGCAAGTCCACGCTCAGGTCTTGCCAAAAATTAATCAGTTGCAGCGCGGTGCAAATGGCGTCGCTTTGTGCCAGCGCTTGCGGCGTGTGTACGCCATACAAATGCAGCAGCAAACGCCCGACCGGGTTGGCCGAGCGGCGGCAGTAGTCCAGCAATTCGGCGCGGTCGGCGTAACCAGCAGCGGCAGCAGTTTTGGCCACATCTTGGGCAAAGGCGCTGAGTAAATCGTCTAACAACGGCACTGGCAGCTGGTGGCTGCGCAAGATGGCGGCCAGCGGCACAAACACCTTGGCCCAGCGCGCAGAGGGCGCGGCGCCCGTGGCAATGGCGTGCAGGTCGGCGCGGTAGTCGGCCAAGTCCTGCAAACGCTGCGCAGTGCTGGCGTCGCCCTCGTCGGCAATGTCGTCGGCGGTGCGGGCAAAGGCGTAGATGGCCGCTATCGGCGCGCGCAGTGCCGGCGGGCACAGCAGCGAGGCGACAGGAAAGTTTTCGTAGTGCGTCACCGGGAGCGGCGCGCTGGCGGGGGACTTTGGGTTCACGGCGCGCATTGTCGCAGTAGGGCTGTCGCCGTGTTTCTTGACAGTGCCTAACCTATCCCCTAAATTACTAACCAGTTAGTCATTAAGAGATGTACCCACCATGGAACTTGCCGCGCGCACACGCTCCGCAGTTTTGCCCCGTGCAGAATTTTTGCCGCCCCCTTCGGGGCTTTTTTTCCGTCTGCAGGGACGGGGGCGGGCGTTGACCGGGGTGGCTGCGGCCACTGTGGCGCTGTGCTTGGCTGGCTGCTCACGCCCCGAGCCGCCGCCCGAGCCGGTGCGCTCGGTCAAGCTGCTCACCGTCGGCGTCAATGCGCTGCAATTGCAGATTGAATACGCTGGCGAGGTGCGCGCCCGGGTTGAGTCGCGCTTGGGCTTTCGGGTTGCTGGCAAGTTAGTGCAGCGCCAAGCCGAGTTGGGCCAGCGCGTCAAAGCCGGCCAGGTGCTGGCGCAGCTGGATCCGCAGGACTACCAACTGGCGGCGCAGGCGGCGCAGGCGCAGGTCAGCGCGGCGCAAACCCAGCATGACTTGGCCGCAGCCGATCTCAAGCGCTATGCGGCGCTGAAACAACAAAACTTCATCAGCGGTGCCGAGCTAGAGCGACGCCAAGCCGCAGTGCAAGCGGCGCAGGCTACGCTGGCCCAAGCGCGCGCGCAGTCACAGCAGCAGGGCAACCAAGCCGCTTACACCCGCTTGCTGGCCGATGTGGCTGGCGTCATCACCAGCATTGAAGCCGAACCCGGCCAAGTGGTCGCCGCCGGCACGCCGGTGCTGCGCATTGCCCAAGACGGCCCGCGCGATGTGGTGTTTGCCGTGCCCGAAGACAAGGTGGCGCAGATGGCGCCCGGCCAAACCGTGGGCGTGCGCGCTTGGTCGGGCGGCGAGGCCTTGACTGGCCGCGTGCGCGAGGTGG
>CAIRYF010000021.1 GCA_903882725.1 uncultured Simplicispira sp. | reverse complement strand
TGGGCATCGTCAACGCCACGCCCGATTCGTTTTCTGACGGCGGCAGTCATTTTTCTAGCGCTGCTGCCCTGCGCCACTGCGAGCAGTTGCTGCATGAAGGTGCCGACATCCTTGACATCGGCGGCGAATCGACC
This sequence comes from uncultured Simplicispira sp., assembly GCA_903882725.1. GTDB lineage: Bacteria > Pseudomonadota > Gammaproteobacteria > Burkholderiales > Burkholderiaceae_C > Simplicispira. The sequence continues at coordinate 6,361 of CAIRYF010000021.1, read as the reverse complement.
CGCCCCGGCAGTGCGCGCGTGCCGCTGCAAGAAGAGCTGGCACGGGTGCTGCCCATCGTGCGCGGTGCCGTGCGCTTGGGCGTGCCAGTGTCGGTCGATACCTATAAATCCGTGGTGATGCAAGCGGCGCTGGACGCCGGTGCTGACATCGTCAACGACATCTGGGCTCTGCGCCAGCCGGGCGCGGCGCAGGTGGTGGCACAGCACCCGCGCTGCGGTGTTTGCCTGATGCATATGCACGGCGATCCGCAGACCATGCAGACCACGCCGATGGCCGGTGATACGGTGCCAAAAGTGCTATTATTTTTAGAGCTACAAGCGCAGGCACTGCATGGGCTAGGGGTCAAAAAGACCAGAATAGTGCTCGATCCTGGCATTGGCTTTGGCAAAACGGTGGCGCAAAACTTTGCCCTGTTGGCGCGCCAGCGCGAGCTGCTGGCTTTGGGCTATCCGCTGCTGGCAGGTTGGTCGCGCAAATCGTCGCTGGGCGCGGTGACGGGGCTGGCGGTGGGCGAGCGCCTGTTGCCCAGCGTCGCCGCTGCCGTGCTGGCCGCCGAGCGCGGCGCGCGCGTGCTGCGGGTACACGACGTGCGTGCCACGGTACAAGCGCTGGCGGTATGGCAGGCCATGGCCGATGCAGATGCCGACGCCGATGCTGCGGATAAACTGGAAAATTCATAGCAACCCTGCCAGATATATCCCCATGACCCGTAAATATTTTGGTACCGATGGCATCCGTGGCACGGTCGGTCAGGCACCGATAACGCCCGATTTTGTGCTGCGCTTGGCCCATGCCGTGGGCCGCGTGCTCAAGCAAACCGAAGAGCGCCCGCTGGTGCTGATTGGCAAGGACACGCGCATTTCTGGCTATATGTTGGAGAGCGCACTGGAGTCGGGCTTTAACTCCGCTGGCGTCGATGTGCTGCTGCTGGGGCCGCTGCCAACGCCGGGCGTGGCGTATTTGACCCGCGCCCAGCGCGCCAGCTTGGGCGTGGTCATCAGCGCCAGCCACAACCCGTATCCCGACAACGGCATCAAATTCTTCAGCGCCCAAGGCTCCAAGCTGCCCGATACTTGGGAGTTGGCGGTTGAGGCCGCATTGGATGAGCCCCCTATCTGGGCTGATTCGGCCTCGCTGGGTAAAACCCGGCGTTTGGACGACGCGGCGGGGCGCTACATCGAGTTTTGTAAAAGCACATTTGACAACGACCTAACGCTCAAGGGCGTCAAAATTGTGGTCGATGCCGCCCACGGTGCGGCCTACCACATTGCACCCAAAGTGTTCCATGAATTGGGCGCCGAAGTCATCGCCATTGGCTGCACACCCGACGGCACCAACATCAACCACGAAGTGGGTGCCACCCATCCGCAAGCACTGGTCACGGCGGTGCTGCAACACCAGGCTGATTTCGGCATTGCTCTGGACGGTGATGCTGATCGCTTGCAGGTGGTCGACGGTGCTGGACGCCTTTACAACGGCGATGAGCTGCTGTATTTGATGGTCTGTGACCGCATGGGACGCGATGAGCACGTGCCGGGCGTGGTGGGCACCTTGATGACAAATATGGCGGTTGAGCTGGCCTTACAAACGCGCGGCGTGAAGCTTGCGCGCAGCAAGGTGGGCGACCGCTACGTTCTAGAAGAGCTGGCGCGCCAGCACTGGGTACTGGGCGGGGAGGGATCAGGGCACTTGTTGGTGCTAGATAAGCACACCACTGGCGACGGCTTGGTCAGCGCTTTGCAGGTGCTGCAAACCTGCATCCGCCAAGCCCAGCCGCTGGCCGAGGCGCTGGCCGATTTGGTGCTGTTCCCGCAAGTGCTGCTGAATGTACGCCTGCAACCGGGCCAAGATTGGAAGACCAATACCCTGCTGGCCGAAGAGACAGCACAGGTCGAGCGCGAATTGGAACAAAATGGCCGCGTTCTAGTGCGTGCCAGCGGTACCGAGCCGCTGCTGCGGGTGATGGTAGAAGCGCGTGATGCAGCACAAGCACAAATCTGTGCCGAGCGTTTAGCTCGTGCTGCACGGTGCGGCTTCTGACGCCAGTGCAGCAAAATACGCTTCTTTATCCAGAGTGGTTGCGGGGCTTATTTTTTGCCCTACCGATCTCTGGTAGACAAGGAACCCCACATGATTGACGGACTGGTTGGCGGAAAACTCTATGGCGCTCCTGAGAAGCGTTTGGGCAAAGCGGGCAAGCCCTTTGCTATGGCCAAGGTGCGCGCCACCGCTGGCGACAATGAAACAGCTCTATTTGTTAATGTGATTGCCTTTGATAGCGCAGCCAGCGCAGCATTGATGGCACTGCAAGACGGCGACTCAGTCACTTTGGCTGGCAGCCTGACACCCAAAGTGTGGACGGACAAACAAGGCGTGATACGCCCGTCGCTTGACATGGTGGCGCACCAAGTGCTGACGGCCTACCACGCACATCAAAAACGCGACGCTGTGCATGCCAGCGAATATCCCGAGAGCCTCGAATCAAATTGATGCTGCACACAAGCGGTTGACTCAGTACGCACAAAAAAGCCCGATATCTTGCGATACCGGGCTGTATGTTGGTGGTCGGAGCGGCGGGATTCGAACTCGCGACCCTCTGCTCCCAAAGCAGATGCGCTACCAGGCTGCGCTACGCTCCGACAGCGCTTATTCTAACTCGGAAAAATAATCACTTTGGCAAAAAACAGAGGAGAGCACGTAAATATTTTGACGATGCTTTGCCATTTATACGTTTAACGGCCAGGTGCAGGGCCACGACCGGCGAGGTGACGGAAGGTGATGCGGCCTTTGGTCAGGTCATAGGGTGACAGCTCTAGCGACACCTTATCGCCCGCCAGAATGCGGATGTGGTGCTTGCGCATTTTTCCGCCGGTATAGGCAATTAGTTGGTGCCCGTTGTCGAGGGTGACGCGAAAGCGCGAGTCGGGCAGCACTTCCGTGACGCTGCCTTGCATTTCAATAAGTTCTTCTTTGGCCATATGTTTAATCTCTTAAAAACGATTCAATCCGTACGCAGCGCCTGCGCAATGGCGCGTCCACCACAGACAACAGCAAGCAGCAAAGCCCTGTAAAGGGCGAGGCACACTGTGCGTTGCGGGCTGTGGGGTCGCTGCACCGGGCGGGTGCAGGTCAGGAAGGATGCCGTGGGGGAGACGGGCTTCAATGGACAAGCAAAGCGCTGTGCTTTAGCCTGACGATTGTAGCGCCATGTGGTTTATTTGCCTACCACCCTTGTGGCACTTGGCACCGTGGCTGCGGCCAGCGTTCGCATCAGATCTGTTTGGGTGACGATGCCTACCAGCTGCTGCTGCGCATCGACTATCGGTATATGGTGATGGCCCCCCTGCGAAAACAGCGGCACCAAGTCCATCACGTGCAAGTGCGACTGCGCCATTTGTACCTGCGTCGACATGATGTCACGCGCCGTTGTGGGCTGACTAGCGCGCCCCATCACCAAAGTACGCAGGCGCTTGCCCAGACCTTCGTGTACCTCTAAATATGCCAAGCGCATATAGTCAGCTACCGTAACAATGCCGACTACATGGTGCTGTGTATCAACCACGGGCAAAGCCTTGATATGCTCGCGGCGCATCAAAGCCCATGAGTCTTTCAAAGACACCCCAGCTTCTATTGCCAGTGGCGGTTTGGACATGATGTCGGCGCAGCGCAACTCGCCTAGCGTGCGCTGAAACGCGGCACGCCCGGCCAAGTGCAGCAATCCCTCTAGGTCAGCGCGGCTAATATCCAGTACCTCGTTGTAATGCTCTAGTGCAGCATCCAAGTCGCTGGACGTAAATTGTCCCTGCGGCATCCCGGCGCTGTTGGGCGCAACCCGCTGTGCATACGGATAGCTGCGCCCGGTGAGCGTGTTGTAGGCAATACCCACTGTCAATAACACGATGGTATTAAATAACACCGGAAATGCTGCCACCGCAGCACCATGCTCGTGCTGGAGCACAGCAAACAGCGCCAGCGCGGCACCCGGTGGGTGTAGGCAGCGCAGCGGCACCATGATCGCCACCGACAGCGCCACGGCCAGCGCGCTTGCCAGTGCCAGATCGGGAACCAGCGCAGCGCACGCCATGCCAACCCATACCGACAAAGTGCTACCGCCGAGCAGCGGCCAGGGTTGAGACAGCGGGCTGGACGGAATACCAAACACCAGCACTGCGCTGGCCCCGAGCGAGGCCACTATCCACGGCGGCGCACTGCCAGTAGGTGCCCACCAGCGGCTCAATAGCGCCACCAATAACACCCCTAGACCCACACCTATCGCCACACGCAGGCGTTCGCGGCCATTGATATGGACGGGGGCTGGCCAAAAATTGCGCAGCCAGTCTTGCACGCGCTGATAGCCAAAAGGCGCAGGAAAGGGCTGACTCTTCGGGGTACGCGGTGGTTCAGAATCAGCAGAAGACATATAGCAACGAGATAAAACGCACCTATTGCAGGGCGGCAGTGACCACTGATGGCGCGGCACAACACTGAAGGGGGGCGAATTTTGCCTGTATCTGCATCCATAGGCCTGCGAGCCTGGCCTCTTGCTGGTGAAGTCAGTGTGGTCTATAGAATGCGCCCACTTGCCACTATCCAGCTCACTACCGTGTCCGATCGCCTCGCCGTACTGCCCCAGTACCTTCTGCCCAAGCGTGCCCTGAGCGTTTTTGCTGGTCGCATTGCCTCGGCCCGCGCAGGCACGCTAACCACAGCCTTAATTCGCCGCTTTGTGGCCCGCTATAACGTGAATATGTCGGAAGCTGCCAATTCCGACATTGCCAGCTACGCCTGCTTCAATGATTTTTTTACCCGCGCCCTGCGCCCCAATGCCCGCCCGCTGGCCCAAGCCGACTTGATTTGTCCTGTCGATGGCGCTATCAGCCAGTTTGGCGCGATTGCGCACGATCAAATTTTTCAGGCCAAAGGCCACCACTACTCCACTACCGCACTGATCGGCGGCAATGCTGCGCTGGCAGCACCCTTTGACAACGGCCATTTCGCCACGCTGTACCTAAGCCCGCGCGACTATCACCGCATCCATATGCCATGCAGCGGTGAACTGCAGCGGATGGTATATGTGCCTGGCGATTTGTTCTCAGTTAACCCGACGACAGCGCGTGGCGTGCCCGGGTTGTTTGCCCGTAATGAACGGGTCGTGTGTTTTTTTGATTCGGTGACGGGCCCGTTTGTGTTGGTGCTGGTCGGTGCCACCATTGTGGGCAGCATGGCCACAGTGTGGCATGGCTTGGTCAATCCACCGCGCCCCGGCATCGTGCGCGTGTGGGACTATACGGGCCAAGGCATCCGTCTAGCGCAAGGCGAAGAAATGGGGCGTTTTTTGCTGGGATCCACCGTGGTGATGCTGTTTTCCAGCGGGCCCTTGAATTTCAACACCAACTGGGCACCAGCACGCGCAATTCGATTGGGCGAGGCCATGGCGTCGTATCAGACAGCGCAGGCACAAAAAATCGGTTAAAGGCAGTTAAGCAACCCGAGTCAAAGTAAAGCGCGAGGGTGCCAAGGTCAGCGCAGCTGAATCCACCGGTACATCCAAGCCGACCAAATGCACCAGCAACGAACTGCGGCGCACCACCACATAGCTGATGGTTTCACGCTTGCTGCCCCATTGCACAACAGTTCCGGGCTTGAACAAGGGCATATGAAAGTAGGTGGCGTCAAACATAGTGAGCAGCAGGACTGCTGTCCTTTATGGTTCATTGAATGGCGCTTTAGTTAAAGCGCTATAAGCATCATAGTAGGGATACCTGCAGGGTGTTCTTTTAAATAGTGCGCTATTTCCAGCACTACATTGCCCATTGCAATCGTGATAATTGCGCACCATGTCCCTGCTGCCCCACCAACTTGAACTCCTCTCCCCCGCCCGCGACGCCGATATCGGCATTGCGGCGATTGATCACGGCGCTGACGCCGTCTACATCGGTGGCCCCGCCTTTGGCGCACGCGTCGGCGCTGGCAACAACCTGCGCGACTTAGAGCGCCTGATCAAGCACGCACACCGCTTTGGCAGCCGCATCTTTATCACCCTTAACACCATCTTTCGCGATGACGAATTGCAAGACGCGCGCGATATGGCGTGGCAGGTGTACAACGCCGGCGCCGACGCCCTCATCGTCCAAGACATGGGCCTGTTGGAGCTGGACTTGCCGCCGATCCAGCTGCACGCCAGCACCCAAACCGACATCCGCACGCCCGAGAAAGCGCGCTTTTTGCAAGACGTTGGCCTAAGCCAAATCGTACTGGCGCGTGAGCTGGATTTGAGCGAAATTGCCGCCATCCGCGCCGCCACCGACCCGGCGCGCACGTCGATTGAATTCTTTGTCCACGGCGCGCTGTGCGTGGCCT
>CAIRYF010000020.1 GCA_903882725.1 uncultured Simplicispira sp. | reverse complement strand
GAACTGTCCAAAGCCGAACTCACGGGCGAGTGGGAATACAAGCTCAATCAGATGGAGCATGGCAAGCTGAGCCGCGCAGCCTTCATGGCTGAAATTGCCGCCATGACCGAGCGCCTGGTGAAAAAAGCCAAGGAATACGACCGCGACACCGTGCCGGGCAACTACGCCACGCTGGCAGCGCCGTGTCCCAATTGCGGCGGCGTGGTAAAGGAAAACTACCGCCGCTATGCCTGCGTCGGTGCCGATGGCCAAAGCGAGGGTTGTGGCTTCTCATTTGGTAAAACGCCTGCCGGACGCACCTTTGAGCTGGCCGAGGTGGAGCAGTTTTTGCGCGATAAAAAAATCGGCCCACTGGACGGTTTTCGCTCCAAGGCCGGCTGGCCCTTTACCGCCGAGATGGTCATCAAGTTTGATGAAGAGACCAAAAACTTCAAGCTCGAATTTGACTTTGGCGACGACAAGAAGGGCGAGGAAAGTGGGGAACTGGTCGACCTCTCAGGCCAGACCAGCCTGGGAGCTTGCCCCAAGTGTGGCGCCGGCGTGTTTGAACACGGCAAGAACTACGTGTGCGAGAAGTCCGTGCCCACCGATGCCCAACCCACGCCCAGCTGCGACTTCAAGACCGGCCAGATCATCTTGCAGCAGCCGATTGAGCGCGAGCAGATGGTCAAGCTGCTGAGCACCGGCAAAACCGATTTACTCGACAAATTTGTCAGTATGCGCACGCGGCGCGCCTTCAAGGCCATGCTGGCGTGGGACGCTGCAGCCGACAAGGTCAATTTTGAATTTGCGCCCAGCAAATTCCCGCCGCGCAAGACCGCAGCCACGCCGCTCACCAAGGCCGCCGTTGCTACCAAAAAAGCAGCTGCAAGCGCTGGTAAGACGGGGGCTACAGGCACAAAAGGCATAAAAACCAGCGCATCTGCCAGCAAACCTGCAGCCAAGAAGGCGGCGACCAAGACCGTCGCCAAAGCACCGCGCAAAGCCCCGGCTGCCGGCACGGGTTCCACCCCCAGCGCAGCGTTGGCGGCCGTGATTGGTGCTGAACCTATCTCGAGGCCACAAGCGATCAAGAAACTCTGGGAATACATCAAGGCGCATAACCTGCAAGACCCCAAAGACAAACGCAACATCAACGCCGATGAAAAATTGCTGGCTGTGTTGGGCCAACCCACCGTGGGCATGTTTGCGTTGACGGGGATTGTGGGCAAACATTTGGGGTGATCACAGCGCCCCCGCTGGGGTCGCTTACTGATCGAGCCAGTGGCAAATCGCCTGCCACTGCGCCAGGTCACGCTCCACCCGCTCGGGTGCCAAGTCAAACAAGGTCAGTCCCCGGGCGGCGAGTTGGACATAGTTTTGCGTATCACGCAGGAAACTCAACACCGGCAGCCCGGTTGAATCGACGAAGGTGCGCAGGTGCTCAGCGGCGCGGGTGCGCTCATCCACACGCATGCCCACGATTCCAATCTGAGTCCGACTGAGCTGGGCATGGGCGGCCAGTTCGTCCAAAAACTCCCGGGTCGCGAAGATGTCAAACACGCTGG
>CAIRYF010000019.1 GCA_903882725.1 uncultured Simplicispira sp. | reverse complement strand
TGTTCATGCTGTTTCCACGCATAGCGCCGCTGTGGGGTGTGCCCAGCGAAAATGTGGCCGGGCGCAGCGGGCTCTCGGGCAGCATGGAAGTGGGCCACCTTGCCGAGCTGGCGCTGGACGACAGCGTCGCCCTGCGCGTGCTGTTTGACAGCCCGGGCAACGCGGCACCGCCGCAGTCGCAGCTGTACTTTCGCGGCCCGGTGCTGGGGCAGTTTGACGGGCGCAACTGGCGCAGCACCTCCCTGCAAAACGGCCCGTCTTGGGCGGCCAACTCCACTGCTGCAGCCAACCTGCAGGTGCAGGGCGAGCCACTGCGCTACGCCGTCACGCTAGAGCCCCACCATCGCCCGTGGCTGCTGGTGCTAGACGCTGCGCCCGAACGGCCCGAGATCAGTGGCACCGGGGCATTCATGGGCAACGACTTGCAGTGGTTTGCCACCCGCCCCATCACCGAAGTGACACGCTACCGCGCCACCAGCTACCCACAGTTTCGCCACGGCCCGCTGGAGTACGCCAAAAATACCGACAGCGCCGACCCACTGCGCTGGCTCACGCGCCTGCCTGCGCACTCCAACCCCCGCACCATGGCGCTGGCGCAGCAGCTGCTGGCCGACCCGGCAGTGGTGGCAGGTGGCACGCCTGCCCTGATCGAGGCGGCGCTCACGCTCCTGCGCACTGGTGGCTACGAATACACGCTGGCACCTGGCGTCTACGGCGAGCACACCGCTGATGAATTTTGGTTTGATCAAAAAGCCGGTTTTTGCGAGCACATCGCCTCGGCCTTTGCCGTGCTGATGCGCGCCGCTGGCGTGCCCGCACGCATCGTCACCGGCTACCAAGGCGGCGAGCGCAACAGCGTTGACGGCTACTGGACAGTGCGCCAAAGCGACGCCCACGCTTGGACTGAAATATGGATAGAAGGGCGCGGCTGGGTGCGCATCGATCCGACCGGCGCTGTCTCACCCGGACGCATCGGGCAGCTACAGCGCTTACAAGCACCACGCGGCGTTTTTGGCGATGCCATGGGAGCCGTCATCAGCCCCAATATGGCGCAGCACCTGCGCGCCCTATGGGAGGCCGCCAACAACCACTGGAACCAGTGGGTGCTGAACTACACCCAAACGCGCCAATTGGACTTACTGAAGTCCCTCGGTTTTGAGTCCCCTGATTGGCAAGACCTGACACGCCTACTGGCCGCTGTGGTCGGCGTGGTGGCACTGGCCGGTGCGGCTTGGGCGCTGTGGGAGCGACGCCAGCACGACCCCTGGCTGCGTCTATTGGCACACACCCGCCAGCGCTTGGCACGCGCTGGCTTGAGCCTGCCCGACAGCACCCCACCGCGCGCCATGGCCCATTTGGCGCAAGCGCACTTTGGCACCAGTGCCGATCCGCTGGCGCAGTGGCTGGTGCAGCTAGAACAATGGCGCTACGCCCCCCACTCCCCCAGCGCACCACTGCAAACGCTGCGCACCCTGGGTCGCCAAGCCCACCAACTGCCTTGGCCGATAGCCCCGAGCCATAAAAACCACGCCCAAGGGCGAAAATACCCCCTATGACTTTGACACCGCCCTTTTTTCGCCGCGCCACATCCGCTCTATTTTTTATAGCTATAAGCGCACTATCTACCAGCGCTACAGCCACAAATAGCCACAAAAAATTCGACACCAAGAAAACTGCCATAGCCGCTGACAAGCAAGATAGCGCGCCGCGCCCCAAGGCAGTGCAAGGCACCACCCCCTACGCCGAGCGCGCCGACGCACTGCAATTTGCCGAAGACTTGGCCGCGCGCCGTGACCTAGACCCCGCTTGGGTACGCGAAACCATCGGCCAGGCACGCTTTTTGCCCAAAGTGCCTGCGCTGATGCTGCCGCCAGCCCACATCAGCGCCAAAAACTGGCGCGCCTACCGCAGCCGCTTTATCGAGCCGATCCGTATCCGCGCCGGTGTGCGTTTTTGGCAACAGCACAGCGCGACACTGACACGTGCCGAACGCCAGTACGGCGTGCCAGCAGAAATCATCATTGGCATCTTGGGCGTAGAAACCATTTACGGCCAGAACATGGGCAACTTTCGCGTCATCGACGCCCTGGCCACACTGTCGTTTGACTTTCCGTCGGCACACCCGCGCGCCCTAGAGCGGCGCGAGTTTTTCCGGCGCGAGCTGGAGCAATTTCTCAGCCTGATGCAGCGCCAGCACAGCGACCCGTTTGAGCCGCTGGGCAGCTATGCCGGGGCCATGGGCCTGCCCCAGTTCATGCCGTCGAGCTCGGTACGCTACGCGGTAGACTTTGACGGCGATAACCGCATCAACCTGTTTAGCAGCCCACAAGATGCTATCGGCTCCGTCGCCAACTACTTTATTGAGCACGGCTGGACGCCCGGCATGGCCCCCATCTACCCCGTTGAATTTGACCCTGCGCGCCTGGACATGGCCAGCTTGCTGGCACCC
>CAIRYF010000018.1 GCA_903882725.1 uncultured Simplicispira sp. | reverse complement strand
TGTCGCCAAAATGCCGGTAGCGGCGTGCAGCAGACCTCGGTCAGCGTCTTGCACTTGTGCCACGCTGCGTGCCAAGTCGGCCATGTTGAGCGTGCCAGTCAGGCCGTAGAGCATCGACACGCCAATCAAAAACAGCGACGACGCAGCCAAATTAATAGCAATAAAGTGCAGCCCTGCTTGCACCCGGGCCCGCCCCGAGCCGTGCAGCAGCAGGCCATACGACGCGGCCAGCATGATCTCGAAAAACACAAACAGGTTGAACAGATCGGCAGTCAAAAAAGCACCGCTCAGGCCCATCAGCTGAAACTGAAACAGCGGGTGGTAATGCACCCCAGCGCGGTACCAGCGCGCCGAACCATACAGCGCGGCAGCCAGTCCGACCGTGCTGGTCAGTACCAGCATCAGCGCCGCCAGCCGATCCAGCGCCAGCGCAATGCCAAACGGCGTTGGCCAGTTGCCTGGCAAATAGACGCCCATGCTGGCCGGTTCGCCTTGTTGTTGTGTCCACACCAGCAGGGCGCTGGCAATGATGAGGCCCAGCAGGGTGGAGGCTAAATTGAGTACCAGTTTGGTGCGGTGCCGCTCCTCGCGCAGCAGCAGCATGACGGCGGCGGTCAGCAGCGGCAGGATGATCGGTGCCAGCATCAAGTGCGGCATCCACGATGCCAAAAAGGTGGCGTCGCTCATGCCAGCTCATTGCCATCGACGTGGTCGGTGCCCGACAGCCCGCGCGAGGCCAGCAACACCACCAAAAACAGCGCCGTCATGGCAAAGCCAATCACGATGGCAGTCAGCACCAGCGCTTGCGGCATCGGGTCGGCGTAGTGCGCCAGGTCTTGCGCTACGCCCGCTTGCAGTACCGGCGCTTTGCCCGTGGCCAGCCCCAAGCGTCCCATGCTGAAGATAAACAGGTTGACCGCATACGACAGCAAGGCCAGCCCCATGATGATTTGAAAAGTGCGCGGGCGCAGCAGCAGCCACACGCCCGAGCCGGTCAATACGCCAATGGCCAGCGCCAGTACCAATTCCATTACAGGCGTCCTTGTTCAGTAGAGACTGCGCCAGCGGCGGCCGCTGTGGCTTCTTCGGCCAAGCGCGCATGAAAGCGGTGGCCGCGTACCGATTGGTGGGCCAGCGAGGTCAAAATCAGCAGCGTGGCACCCACCACCAGCACATATACCCCGAGGTCAAAAAAGGTGGCGCTGGCCAAGTGAATCTCGCCCACCAGTGGCAGCGTCAGATGGGCAGTGTGGGTGGTCATGAACGGGTAGCCCAACGCCAGTGAGCCCGCGCCCGTGGCCAGCGCCAACAACATACCCATGGCAATCCAGCGCCGTGGGTTGAGCGGCAAATGTGCCTCGACCCACTGCGTACCCGAGATGATGTATTGCAGCAGCAGCGCCACCGACAGCACCAGCCCAGCAACACAGCCACCACCCGGTTCGTTGTGGCCGCGCATAAACAAATACACCGACAGCAGTACCGCAAACGGCAGCAGCAGGCGCACCAGCACGGCAGGCACCATCAAATAGCCAACAGCCGTGTCGGCGGCTTGGCGCGGGTTGATCAGGTCGGTCACCAGGTCGGCTGGCAG
>CAIRYF010000017.1 GCA_903882725.1 uncultured Simplicispira sp. | reverse complement strand
TTGGCGTACAGCGCAATTTGCTGCGCCACCTGGTCGGCCAGCTCGCGCGTGGGCAGCAGCACCAAGGCGCGCACCGGGTGGCGCGCAGGCGAGGTGGAGCTGCTTTCGTGCTTGAGTAGGCGCTGCAAGAGCGGCAGCGAAAACGCCGCCGTCTTGCCGGTGCCGGTTTGGGCGGCACCCATCACGTCTTGGCCCGTCAGCACTACCGGAATGGCCTGCTCTTGGATGGGGGTCATGGACTCGTAGCCCATTTCGGCTACGGCGCGCGCCAGCGGCTCGGCCAGCGATAAATTGGAAAAGGAACTTGTCATTTAGCCGCCTATTGTCGCACCTGCTGCCAAATTTGCGTGCGGTTTCACGCGCAAAGGCTGCTGGGTGCGCCTTCAGCGCCACAGCCAGCCCCGTCGCCATTCATCAAATTTAATAGCTATAACCGCAAGCATCTATTGGGCTAGAGGCTGTTTTAATGCTTATTTCACAGTGTGCGCGCAGAAAAGGTGTCGCAACCTTTGACGCTGCCGTTTTGCAGGCCGTGGTTAAACCAACGCACCCGCTGGGCGCTGCTGCCGTGGGTAAAACTGTCGGGCACCACGCGGCCTTGGCTTTGTTTTTGCAGCGCGTCGTCGCCAATTTTGGCAGCGGCGTTCATGGCCGCTTCGATGTCGCCGTTTTCCAAAATCTGCCGCGCCGCTTGGGCGTGGTTGGCCCAGACACCGGCAAAGCAATCGGCCTGCAATTCCAGCTTGACCGACAGTTGGTTGTATTGCACTTGGCTGACGCGCCCGCGCTGGCTGTCGACCTTGTCGCTGATGCCCAGCAGGTTTTGCACATGGTGGCCGACTTCGTGGGCAATCACATAGGCCTGCGCAAACTCGCCCGGCGCACCGAGTTGATTTTTGAGGGTTTCGTAAAAACCCAAGTCGATGTAGACCTTTTGGTCAGCCGGGCAATAAAACGGCCCCATGGCGGCGTCTCCGGTGCCGCAGGCTGTCGGTGTAGCGCCGCGAAACAGTACCAGCTTGGGCTGTTGGTAGCGTGCGCCATCTTGGCTAAAGATGGTTGTCCACACATCCTCGGTGTCGGCTAGCACGGTAGAAACAAAGCGCGCCATACGGTCGTCTGCCGGTGGACGCTGCGCTGGTGCTTGCTGCACCTGCGCTGGCGGCCCGCCACTGAGTAAGCCCAAAATAGTCAGTGGATTAATGCCAAAAATCCAGCCTCCTAGCAAGGCTATGACGATAGTGCCCACGCCAATGCCCCGCCCGCCAAATACCGGCCCGCCACTGCCACCACCGCCACCGCCACCGCCACCACTGCTGCGGCGGTCTTCAACGTTGTCTGATTCGCGCTGGCCTTCCCATTTCATATGAATCTCCTTGGCGCAGTCGGGCTTGACTGCAAGGCAGCGCAGTGTACGCGCGCCGTGTGTAGCTTGGCTTTAGCGCCTCGGTGCCCTCAGCGCTTCTGTACGGCAGTTCTACAATCAAAGCGTGCCTACTTCTCTTAACGCCGATCTGCACTGCCACTCTGTGGTGTCAGACGGTACCCTTACTCCTGAAGAACTTGCCGAGCGCGCCCACAGCAGCGGCGTGCAGCTGTGGGCGCTGACCGATCACGATGAAATCAGCGGCCAGCAGCGCGCAGCCGCCGCCGCGCACGCGCACGCTATGGACTACCTGACGGGTACAGAAATTTCAGTTTCGTTTGCCAGCACCACGGTGCATATCGTCGGGCTGGGGTTTGATACGGGCAACACAGCGCTGGTTGCCGGATTGGCCGCCACCCGGGGCGGACGCGACAGCCGCGCCCAAGCCATGGCGCGCGACTTGGCGCGCGTTGGCATCCACAGCGCTTATGAGGGCGCGCTGAAATCTGTCAGTAACCCGGCGCTGATCTCGCGCACGCACTTTGCCCGCTTTTTGGTCGAAACCAGGGTCTGCAAAGACACCAGCGAGGTATTTCGCAAATACCTGGTCGAAGGCAAACCCGGTTTTGTCGAGCACCGCTGGGCCAGCTTGGGCGACGCGGTGCGCTGGATTACGCAGGCCGGGGGCGTGGCGGTGATTGCCCACCCGGCGCGCTATCGGCTGACGGCGAACGAAGAATTTGCGCTGTTTTCTGAATTCAAGCAGCACGGCGGTGAAGGTGTGGAGGTGGTGACCGGCAGCCACTCGGTGGCCGAGTACGCCGAATACGCCGACATGGCGCGCGAGTTTGGCTTGGCCGCCTCGCGCGGCAGTGACTTTCACAGCCCCGACGAATCGCACACGGCACTGGGCAGCTTGCCGACCTTGCCGCGCAACGTCACGCCGGTGTGGGAGCTGCTGGCCGAGCGCATTCAGCGCGCCGCCTAAATACACAACTATTTTTACGATTCACGATTGCCCGCCATGGCCCAGTTTTTTGAAGTCAACCCCGATAATCCCCAGCCGCGCTTGCTCAAGCAAGCTGCTGCGTTGCTGCAAAAAGGCGCGGTGCTGGCGGTGCCGACCGATTCCAGCTACGCCTTGGTCTGCCAAATCGACGACAAAAACGCGGTAGATCGCCTGCGTCGCATTCGCCAAGTCGATGACAAACACCACCTGACCCTGCTGTGCCGCGACTTGTCGGAACTGGCCAACTACGCCCGCGTCGATAACCGCCAGTTTCGCCTGCTGAAACTAGCGACCCCGGGCGCTTACACCTTTATCTTGGAAGCGTCGAAAGAAGTGCCGCGCCGCCTGAGCCACCCGTCGCGCAAAACTATTGGCCTGCGCGTGCCCGAGCACAAAGGTTTGCAAATGCTGCTAGAGCTGCACGGCGGGCCGCTGCTGGCGACCACCTTGATTCCCGCTGACGAGACCGAGCCGCTGAACGACGCGCAAGACATTCGCGCACGCTTTGAAAAGCTGATTGACGCCATCGTGGACGCGGGCGCTTGCCCATTGCAAGCCACCACGGTGATTGATTTAACGCCCATGGACAAGGGCGATGACCCCGAGGTGGTGCGCCAAGGGCGCGGTAGCCTGTCGGCGATTGGCCTGTAATGGCCCTGCCAGCGCCACACAAAATGTAGTGAGACAATCGCGCCGGTGGACATCTCTCAACTCATCCAAACCATTCTTATCTACACCCTGCCGGTGTTGTTTGCTATCACCGTACACGAGGCCGCGCACGGTTACGCTGCGCGCCACTATGGTGACAACACGGCCTATAGGCTGGGGCGCATCACGCTCAACCCGCTCAAGCACATCGACCCGGTGGGCACCATTTTGATGCCGCTGATTTTGTACTTTGCCACCTCGGGCGCTTTTTTGTTTGGTTATGCCAAGCCAGTGCCGGTCAATTTTTCTAATCTGCGCAACCCCAAGCGCCACATGGTGTGGGTGGCTTTGGCTGGGCCAGCGTCAAACTTTGCC
>CAIRYF010000016.1 GCA_903882725.1 uncultured Simplicispira sp. | reverse complement strand
GCTTACAACATAAGGGCTTGAGGCCGATTTGACCATTATTTTCAATCGGCCTGCGCGTCACCCAAGCGACTGGGGCCAGCGCAGCTGCGCGCCTACAGTGCGGCCATGAACTCTCTGACCTGCTTTACCCTCACCACCACCGACCATATCGCCCATCTGGTGCTCAACCGCCCAGAGGCCATGAACACCATGCACCCGACCTTTTGGCGCGAGCTGGATGCCGTGCTGGCGCAGTTGCACCAAAGCGGCCAAGCGCGCGCGCTGGTCATCAGCAGCACTGGCAAACATTTTTCTGCCGGCATGGCGCTGGAAGTGTTTGCTGGCGCTGTGGCCATGGACGACCAAAGCCCGGAAGGGCGCGCTGCCATTTTTGACTTGCTGACCGATATGCAGGCCACCTTCACGCGGCTAGAAAATTTGCGCATTCCGGTGATTGCCGCCATCCAAGGCGGCTGCATTGGCGGCGCGGTGGACATGGTGACGGCGGCGTGCATTCGCTACGCCACGCACGATGCGTTCTTTTGTATCCAAGAAATCAACATCGGCATGGTGGCTGACGTGGGCACGCTGCAGCGCCTGCCCAAGCTGATGCCGCTGGGCGTGGTCAAAGAGTTGGCCTACACCGGTCGACGCCTGCCAGCGGCGCAGGCGCTGAACTATGGCTTGGTGAATGCGGTGTTCGACACGCCCGAGGCGCTGCTGGCGGCCGCGCTGCAGTGTGCGCAAGAGATTGCCGCCAAGCCCCCGGTGGCCATTTGGGGCAGCAAACAAGCCATCCATTACGCACGCGACCATGCAGTGGACGACAGCCTGCGTCAAATGGGCTGGCTGCAAAGCGCTATCTGGAGCAACCAACACGTGCGCGAATCGGTCACTGCCATGCAACAGCGCCGAGCAGGCGAATTTGCGCCGCTGGCCGCGTTGCAATCGTTCCGCGCCTTGGGCTGAACGATTGCGCCAAGGCGCGCAGGTGGCAAGCATCAAAAACAATAGCTAACAGCGCTTGCTAGACAAGCGCTAGAGGCCTATTTGGCCCCAAATTGCCCGATCCCGGCGTATGATTCGCTACCCGTGCTATTGCACCTTAGCGATCGACGATGCCGCCATGAATTTGCCCACTCTGACCCCGCCCACCGCCCAAGATGTTGTTGCTGCCGCCGCCCGCATTAAAGGCCTGACGCACCGCACGCCCGTGCTGCGATCGGGCACAGCCGATGTGCGGCTGGGTGCGCAATTGTTTTTCAAGTGCGAGAATTTTCAACGCACAGGCAGTTTCAAGTTGCGCGGTGCCTTTAATACGCTAGAGCAGTTCAGCGACGAGCAGCGCAAGCGCGGGGTGTTGGCCTTCTCTGCTGGTAACCACGCCCAAGCCATCGCTTTGGCGGCGCGCCTGCTGGATATTCCAGCGCTGATCGTCATGCCCGAAGACGCACTGGCCTCCAAAATGGCCGCCACGCGCGAATACGGTGCCCAAGTCGTCACCTACAACCGCTACACCGAAGACCGCGAAGCCATCAGCCAGCGCATTGCCCACGAGCGCGGCATGACGCTGGTGGCACCTTCTGAGCACCCACACGTCATCGCTGGCCAAGGCACGGTGGCGGCCGAGCTGTTTGAAGAAGTGCCCCGGCTGGATTATTTATTTGTCGCGGTGGGCGGTGGTGGCCTACTGGCTGGCAGTTTGCTGGCAGCACAGGCCATGGCACCTAACTGCACCGTGATCGGCGTGGAACCTGAAACTGCCAACGATGCCCAACAATCGCTGCAAAGCGGCAGCATTGTGCGCATTCCCATGCCGCGCACCATTGCCGACGGCGCACAAGCGCAAAGCCTGGGGCCGTTGGTATTCAACATCGTCAACCAGCCCGGCCAAAAAATTGTCACCGTCAGCGATTTGCAGTTGATGCAATCACTGCGCTTTTTTGCCGAGCGCATGAAAAATGTGGTTGAGCCGACCGGAGCGCTGGCCTTGGCTGGTGCCCGCCACGGCGGCATCGACATCGCCGGTGCCCGTGTTGGTATCGTCATTAGTGGCGGCAACGTGGACTTGGCACGTTACGCCCG
>CAIRYF010000015.1 GCA_903882725.1 uncultured Simplicispira sp. | reverse complement strand
CGGCGTGCATTCCAACGGCTTTAGCTTGGTGCGCAAATGCATCGAACGCGCCGAAGCCGCCAACGCCGTGCCCGAGACGCTGGACGGCCAGCCGTTCAAGCAAGCCATCATGGCACCGACGCGCCTGTACGTGAAAACTGTCTTGGCCGCGCTGGCCGCACACCCAATCAAGGCGTTAGCCCATATCACCGGTGGCGGCCTGCTAGAAAATATTCCGCGCGTACTGCCCGAAGGCACCGCAGCGCACCTGACCAAAGGCAGCTGGCCACAGACCGAGCTGTTTGCTTGGCTGCAAAAAACGGCAGCTATCAATGACACCGAAATGAACCGCACCTTCAACAACGGCATCGGCATGGTGGTGATTGTGGAAGCGGCCCACGCCGAGGCCACTGCTGCCACCTTGCGCGCTGCGGGCGAGCAGGTATTCACCATCGGGGCTGTGGCTGCACGCGGCGCTGGCGCTGCCGTCGTCGTTAACTAAGAGCGCCGTGTCGCGCGCAATGTCTGCATCACTCGACCCCTCCGCGCCCGCCCCCCGTTTGCCCGCCCCAGTCGCCATGTACCACGCCAAGGCGCAGGCGGACGCGCCTGCTGCGCCGCTGGCGTCGCATGGGGTACGCATCAGCAGCTATGTGCTTATGGGCTGCGCCTTGCTGCTGCTGCTATGGCAAGGTCTGTTGCCAGGGCTGCTGTTTGCTTGTTTAGGTTTTGCACTGACGCGCTGGTTGGCGCATCAGCTCGGGCGCATTCCACGCGATAGCCGCATCGGCGCGCCTTTGCCACGCTGGACGCAAATCATGGCCGCCACGCTGGTGGTAGTGGCACCGCTGGGTTTGCTGCTGCTAGGCCTGTCACATTCACGCGGCTACCTGAGCGAAGCGCCGCAGCAATACCGCGAACTACTCAATTACTTGGCGCGCACCGTGCTGGAATTTCGCCTCAAGCTACCGCCCGACATGGCGGTGCTGCTGCCCGAGGGCACGGTCGAGATCCAACGCACCCTTGCCAACTATTTGGGTGCCAAAGCCGGCACCTTGGCGCTGGCCGGGCGCGCGTGGCTGGGCGGCGTGTTGCACGCCTACGTTGGTTTGCTGATTGGCGCACTGGCGGCAGTGCGCCCGGTGATGGGCACGCAGCGCCCGCTGGCGCAGCAGCTGCACCAGCGCATCACGCGCTTTGGCGAGGCGTTTAGCCAAATCGTCGCCGCACAATTTTGGATTGCCACCTTCAACACCTTTTTGACAGCGGTTTTTTTGCTGGGCGTGTTGCCGCTGACCGACTTGCATTTGCCCTACACACCAGCGCTGATCACGCTGACCTTTGTCGCCGGGCTCATTCCCATCGTCGGCAACTTGGTTTGCAACGCGGTTATCACCATCGTCGGCCTGTCGGTGTCGCCCACGGCGGCGGCGGCGTGCTTGGGCTTTTTGGTGCTGATCCACAAAGCCGAATACGTCATCAATGCCAAAGTGGTCGGCCAGCGCACGCACATGGGCGTGTGGGAACTGTTGTCGGTGATGTTTGTCGCCGAAGCCATCTTTGGTGCCGCTGGTTTGGTGGCTGCGCCGCTGTTTTACGCTTACCTGAAAAAAGAGCTGTTTGCCTTGCGGCTGGTGTAGGGCGACGCTTTTTTTTGATAGCTAGTAGCGCACGTATTTAAACGCTTTCAGACATAAATCTATCTGAAGTCGTTTAGATACGTGCGCTTGTAGCTATTATTTTTGTTGGGGCTGTTTGGCATTGGACAGCTGTTTGAACGCCCGCGCAGCAAAGGCCCAGGTCAGGGCCGAGGCGTCGGGGCCGGCGGGGTCGCTGTAGGCCAGTTTGGCACCGCCGCGGCTCCAGGCGTGACCCAGGCCAACAATGTCGCGCAACTCGACCACGGTGCGGCCTTGGCGTTTGAAGGGCGTCACCTGCATCGGGTAGCGTTTGCCGCGCTGCTGGCTGGTGGCGGCGCTGGCTTTGGCGCCCAGCGCCTGCGCCCACAGTTGCGCCATGGCCAAGCCGTTGCGCGGGGAGACCACGTGGTCGCTGGTGCCCTGCAACACCAGCAGCGGTGGCAGCGGCGCTGCGTTGCTGATGGTGCTGGCGTGCGGCGTGGGCAGATGTCCGGTGCGATGGCCACCCATGGCCGCCAGCGCGCTCAGGGCCGAGTCTGCTGTGCCGGGGGTGACCCCCGAGTGGACGATGACAGCCGCAAAATGCGCCGCAAAGCGCGCGCCCATCAGCGCAGCCATCGAGCCGCCGGCCGACAGCCCGGCCACCGCCACCCGGGCCACATCTATCGGATAGGACTGCGCTACCTGCACCACGGCGGCCAGCAAGGTAGCTGCTTCGGCGTTGGCCATGCCGTTGCGCTGTTGAAACCAGTTCCAGCAGCCCTGTGCGTTGGCAAACCGGTCTTGCTCGGGGTAGAGCACCAAAAAACGCTCGCGCGCGGCCAGCTTGCCCATGCGGGTGCTTTGGGCAAATTCGAGGCCGGTTTGGTCGCACCCGTGCAGCATCAACAGCAGTGGCAATTTTTCTCGGGGGCGCAAGGCCAAGCCGGGCGGTATATGCAAATGAAAGCGCCGCGCACCGGCCGGCCCCGTGGCAACGCCAGCAATCCAATCGCCTTGGCTGGCCGCCGTGGCGCGGGGCGCGGTTTTGGTGGCTTTGGTGGCTTTGGCCGTTTTAGCGACTTTGGCTACTTTGGCTGCGGCGCGCTGCGCAGAGCGCATGGCGCGGGTGAGGGTTTTGAGGTTGCGCTGATAAGCGCGGGTAAGGGCCGAAAGCGAGGGCAAGCGCAAGCGCTGCGCCATCAGCTGGCCGTGCGGCGCAGGGCGCAGATACGGGCATGGACGGCCTCGGCATCTTGGGCATCGGCGTGTGCCAGATACATCTCCAAGTCGGCCAGCGCCTGTGCAGCGTGGCCGCAGGCAGCGTGGGCCAAGCCCCGGTCGCGCCACTCGCTCCACGCCAGTGGCAGCAGCACCACCAAGCGGTTTTGTACGGCTATCAAGCGTGGCCAGTCTTGTTGCGACTGGTGCAGCTCTTTCAGATTGCGCAGCAGCTGCGCCACGATGTCGCGCGGTGTGGCCGCTTGCAGGTAGACCGCCAACGAGGCGTCGCTCTCGATGCTGGCACCGTTGTGCTGGTAAGGCTCTAGCCGCTCGCACAACTCCCCGCGCGAGAGCGATTGGCCGGTAAACGGATCCATCAGCACCTGCCCCGGCGGCAACAGCGCCTTGACCATAAAGTGCCCCGGAAAGGCCACGCCGAACACCTGCAAACCGGCGCTTTCGGCCAGCTCCATCCACAACAGACCCAAAGTAATCGGGACGCCCCGGCGCGTGTGCAGTACGGCGTTGAGGTAGCTGTTTTCAGGGTCGTAGTAGTTGTTGACGTTGCCACCAAAACCCAAATCAGAAAAGAAAAACTGGTTCAGCGCGTACAGGCGCTGCAGTACAGGCATATCGTGACCCAAACGCCGCCGCAGGCGCGCTTGCAGTATGTCGATGTCATTGAACAATTGCTGCATATCCAAGCCCGGGTATTCATCTTGGGCAATGCTGGCGGCAGCTTCAAACAGCGGAAATGCCTCGTCGCTTTGCACCAGCGAAGCAAAGTATTCCAGCGGAGTAGGGATGGCGTAGCTTGGCAACATATTGCTGGTTGTAAGGTGCGCGCCGCTTGGCGTCAAGCTAAGGCCGAAGAACTGCG
>CAIRYF010000014.1 GCA_903882725.1 uncultured Simplicispira sp. | reverse complement strand
GGACAAATAAAAGTCCCCTGCACGGTTACACTTACTGCAACTTATTTGTTTCTATTCGTGCCCCACTCCACGTCCTCCAACCCCATCCACCTGCACGATCTACGTCTGGAAACAGCTATCGCGTTGGTAGAGCAGGCCGATGGCGTCACGGCCCCGCCCCCCGATCCATCGCCCACAGTCTTTCTGCAAACCCTGATCGATGGCTTGTGCGAGCTGTCGTTGCGCGACCCCCTCACTGGGCTGGCCAATCGGCGCCACTTTCGCTCGGTGCTGGAGCGCGAAATCGACCGCGTCACGCGCTCGGGAGAGGCAGCGCTGCTGTTAATGCTGGACATCGACCACTTCAAGCAAGTCAACGACACCTATGGCCATTTGGCCGGCGATCGCGTCTTGCAAGCGGTGGCACAAACCCTCAATGCCTGCGTGCGCCCAATGGACACCCTGGCGCGCTATGGCGGCGAAGAATTTGCCGTAGTGCTGCCCGCCTGCCAAGGGCCGTTTGGCCAAGCCTTGGCCGAGCGTATTCGGCGGGCCATTGAAACTACCGTGGTACAAGTGGCCCCACACAAAAAACTGTGCGTCACCGTCAGCATTGGCGGCGCGTTTGCGCTGCAATGGGTGCGCTCCACCACCACCCTCTGGACAGATCGCGCCGACTATCAGCTCTATCAAGCAAAAGCCACTGGCCGCAACCGTGTGTGTATTGAGGCACAGCCCAACAGCACCGTCAGCGCCGAAGAAAAAAGCCTGCTGTTTGGCCCGCTCTACTCCCCAACAGACTGGGGCGACTTGCCGCCTTTACCTAGCCCCGATGGCGCCTACTGAAAGCGATGACATGAGCGACGCGTCGTCCCTGCCCCTTACCCTATCAGCCTCTACCACAGTCACTGCAGTTGCTGCAGCCACTCCGGTAGCCCCAATAGCGCCTGCACCAACCGGCCCAAGCGCCCGCATCATTGCCGTCACCAGCGGCAAAGGTGGCGTGGGAAAAACCTTTATCTCAGCCAACTTGGCGGCTGCATTAACCCGACGCGGCCAGCGCGTGCTGGTGCTGGACGCCGACTTGGGCCTGGCCAATCTCGATGTGATTTTGAATTTGCACCCCAAAATTACGCTGCATGACGTCTTTACTGGCAAAGCCAAACTCAAGGACGCTATCGTTGCCGCTCCCGGCGGATTTTCTGTGTTGCTGGCCGGCTCGGGCATGGTCGAGTACTCGCGCCTGACACCTGAAGTACGCAACGAGTTTTTGAACGTTATTCAACTGCTGACACCGCTCTACGACGTCATCTTGCTCGACACCGGTGCCGGTATTTCAGATGTGGTGCTGTTCTCTATCTCGCTGGCGTCTGAGGTGCTCATCGTTGCTACGCCAGAGCCGACCTCGCTGACCGACGCCTACGCCGCCATCAAAGTGCTGACGGTGCAACAAAAGCGCCAACACGTGCGCATGGTGGTCAATCAAGCGGTGCGCCCGGGCGATGGCCGCGCCATCACCGGCCAGTTGCAGCAGGTGCTCGATCGCTTTGTCGCCACCGAATCGGGCCGCCCGATGCGCCTGATCCACATGGGTGACATTCCTGCCGACCCTGCCGTGCGCGACGCCATCATGCGCCGTCAACTGCTGCTGCTACACACCCCGGGCTGTCCGGCGGCGCTGGCCATTTCACAACTGGCCAACAAAATCGAAGAATCGCTGCTGGTGCGCGCGCCCTGAACCAACGCGGACGGTTTTCTTCTCAACACCCGGTGCCAGGCGTGTAGAGTGGGCGTGTTTACTTTTTCCTACACAGAGACACTCTCCGAAAGGCCTTCCATGCCCCCGCGCACTCCTGCTACTGCTACTGCGACTGCTCCAGCACCCCGTCCCCGACGCACCCGCACTCCTAGCACCCCCAGCACCACCAGCACTGCCGGCACCCCAAGTCTCTCCCGCACCCCGCGCCACTTTGCCATCATTGGTGCCGGTATGGCTGGCATCGCCTGCGCCCGCACGCTGGTCAAGGCCGGCCACCAAGTGACGGTGTTTGAAAAAGCCGATCAGGTCGGCGGCCGCACCATCACCTGCGACACCCCGCACGGCAGCTTTGATGCAGGCACCCAATACTTCACCGTGCGCGACGACCGTTTTGCCCAAGCGCTGGCCACCGTGCCGGGCGTGTGCCGTCCGTGGAGCGCCAACGCCGTGCGCGTACTCGATGCCGCTGGCCGCGTCGCCTCGGCCAGCCAGCCGCCCAACGAAGCGCACTGGGTGGCCTGCCCCGGCATGGACGCCTTGGCCACCACCTGGGCCCAGCCGCTAGCGCAAGCCGGGCAACTGCACACCAACACCCGCGTGGTCTGTATCGAGCGCGACCGGCTCCAGCCCAGCGGCTGGCAACTGAGCAGCGAAAACGCCATCGGCGAGCAACAGGTCTACGCTGGCTTTGACGCGGTATTGCTGGCGCTGCCCGGGCCGTCAGCGCGTGCGCTGATGGTGTCGTCCGACTTGCACTCCCCCCTTATCGACACCATGGCCAACGCCACCATGGCGGCCTGCTGGTCGCTGATGCTGGCCTTTCCGCAAGCGATTGGCCCCGGCCTGACCACGCTGGGCCCGCAGTGGAATGCCGCGCGCAGCACGCACCACCGCATTGCCTGGCTGGCACGCGAGTCATCCAAACCGCAGCGCAGCAGCCTAGAGCGCTGGACGGTGCAGGCCAGCCCCGCGTGGTCAGAAGAGCACCTTGAAGACAACCCCACGCGCATCCAAGACAAGCTGCTCAAAGCCTTTTCTGAAGTCACCGGCATCCGCGCCGCGCCCAGCTTTGTCCAAGTGCGCCGCTGGCGCTATGCCCAAACTTTGCAGCCGCTGGGCCAAACCCACCTGTGGGACGCCGACGCACAACTGGGCGCCTGCGGCGACTGGTGCTTGGGCCATCGGCTAGAAGACGCCTTCATC
>CAIRYF010000013.1 GCA_903882725.1 uncultured Simplicispira sp. | reverse complement strand
TCTCAGACGGGGGCAACTGGTAGTCCACCAAGCCGGTGGCAATGGCGCTGCGCGGCATGCCGTCGAACGCGCAGGACGCCGGAACTTGCGCCATCACCATGCCGCCGGCATCTTTGATGGCGCGCACGCCCAAGCTGCCGTCGCTGCCGGTGCCCGACAGCACGATGCCAATCGCCAGTTCACGCTGGTCGGCGGCCAGGGACTGAAAGAAGTAGTCAATCGGAAGGCGCAGGCCACGCGCGGCGAGTGGCTCCAGCAGGTGCAGCGTGCCTTGCAAACAGGCCATATCGCAGTTGGGCGGAATGATGTAGACGCAGTTGATTTTTACCCGCATGCCGTCTTCGACCTCGAGCACCGGCATACGCGTGTAGCGGCAAAGCAGATTGCTGAGCAGGCTCTTGTGCTCGGGTGCCAGATGCTGCACCAGCACAAAGGCCATGCCGGGGTCAAGCTCCGCGGGCATGCCGGCGAAAAAGGCTTGAAACGCGGCCAGACCACCGGCGGAAGCGCCTAGCCCGACGATGGGAAAGGCGGTGTCGCTCACCCGGGGTGCGGGGTCGGCAGGGCTTGGGTTTGGGCCGCTCATAGTGTTATTTCCGTTTCTGGCAACTCAATGCACACGCTGCAGCCGCCACCCGGAGTGTCTTCGATCCAGGCGCGGCCACCTGCGCTCTCAATGATGCGGCGCACCAGGGCCAGGCCGATGCCCGAGTCGGTGCCGCCAGATTGCAGTCGCTCAAATGGCAGAAATACCTGCTCGCGGTACTGCGCCTCAATGCCGGGGCCCTTGTCGCTGACGCGCAAGCGCACCAGCTTGCCAAGGCGCTCGCCGTCAACCCGGATCTGGCCTGGCTGGGTTGGGGCGTCAGCGGGTGTGGCAGGCGGTGTGCCGTGGCGCAGCGCGTTGTCGAGCAGCAGCTCAAACACGTCACTCAGGCGTGCCGCGTCAAACCAGACCGCTGGCAGGGCGCCGACCGCAATCTGGGCGCCGCTGGCGGCAACCCGCTCAGCCAGTTTGTCGATGACGCGTGCCACCACCGCATGGGTATCGACCCGCTCTGCCTTGCCCAGCGGCTGGTCGGCGGCCAGGTAGCGCTGCACATCGCGCAGCAGGTTTTGCTGGTAGCGCGCCTGCTGGTGGATGAAGTCGAGCGACAGTTGCGCCTCGGGGTCGTCGAGTTTGCCAGCCAGTTGGCGGCCCAGCAGGTCAGCGAAGCTGGCCATGCGGCGGGCCGGCTCTTGCAGATGGTGGGCGGTGACTTCGGCAAAGCGGCGCAGATCGGTGTCGCGGCGCTCTACGGCGTCGGCTAGCTGGTTGAGGGCCGTGCCCAGCGTGCCGATTTCGTCCCCGCCGCTCTCGTGCGTGCGTTGCCGGTAATCGCCCGCGGTGAATTGCCGCGCGCTTGCCTCCAGACGTGACAGGCGCTGCGTCACGGTGCGCCGCAGCAACCAGGCCAGTGTCATAAACAGCAGGGCATAGGCGCCAAGGTGGGCGATGCTGTCGGCGCGCCACATCGCCCAGACCCGCTCGCGCAAGGTCAGCAAGGGGATTTTGATGCTCATCACACCGCGCAGGTCGCTGAGCTGGTAGTCGTACGACTCGATGTATTGACGTTGGATGCTGGTCGGTGCGTCATTGCGATTGCCGTGGCATTTCAGGCAATAGGCT
>CAIRYF010000012.1 GCA_903882725.1 uncultured Simplicispira sp. | reverse complement strand
TGCACCTGCTGTACGCGCGTTTTTGGACCAAGGTGATGCGTGATTTGGGCTTGGTCAAGGTCGATGAGCCGTTTAGCAAACTGCTGACGCAAGGCATGGTGCTGAACCACGTCTACTCGCGCCGCACCGACAAAGGCGGCAAAGAATATTTCTGGCCGCACGACGTGGAGCACGTGCTCGACGCCGCTGGCAAAGTCACCGGCGCGCGCTTGATCAACGCTGTCGAGAGCGGTGGTGTGTTGTTGCCTGTGGGCACGGCCATCGACTACGAAGGCGTGGGCACCATGTCCAAGTCAAAAAACAACGGTGTCGATCCGCAAGACTTGATTGAAAAATACGGTGCCGACACCGCGCGCCTGTACACCATGTTCACTGCCCCGCCCGAGGCCACGCTGGAGTGGAACGACGCCGCCGTTGAAGGCAGCTACCGCTTTTTGCGCCGCGTTTGGAACTTTGGTGGCAAGCTGTCTGCTATGGATAGCGAAGCTACAAGCGCAAGCGTGGCGGGGGCTAGAACCCTCAAAGATGTTGAATTTGGCAAAGAAGCCAAAGCGCTGCGGCTGGAGATCCACAGCGTGCTCAGGCAGGTCGATTACGACTACCAGCGGATGCACTACAACACCGTGGTCTCGGGCACGATGAAGATGATCAACGCGCTGGAAGACTTTAAAGCCCTGGGCAGCGCCGGTGCGCAGGTGACGCTGATTGAAGGCTTTGGCATTTTGCTGCGCTGCCTGTATCCAGTGACGCCGCACTTGGCGCACAGCCTGTGGAGTGATTTGGGCTACGCCGCGCATTTGGGCGATTTGCTGGACGCCCCGTGGCCGCAGGTAGACCCGCAAGCGCTGAAACAAGACGAGATCGAGCTGATGCTGCAAGTCAACGGCAAGCTGCGCGGCTCCATTCACGTCAGCGCCGACGCCGATAAAGCCACCATTGAGCGCACGGCGCTGGAGAGTGACGCCTTTATCAAACAAGCCGCTGGCGCTGCGCCGAAAAAGGTTGTCATCGTGCCCGGTCGCCTTGTCAACGTGGTGGTCTGAGCATGGCGCGTTCCCCCCGCTCCCTTGTGCTTCCCCAACGCCGTATCTTGCTGGCTTGGCTGGTGGCACCGCTGGCCGTGGCTGGATTGGCGGGCTGCGGTTTTCGGCTGCGGGGCGTGCCAGAGTTCGCTTTTCGCTCGCTCTACCTGAACGCGCCGCCGGCCTCGCCGCTGGCGCGCGAGCTGCGCCGCACGCTGCAGGCCAGCGGCGGCACGCTGCAAGTGCTGACCGAGCCGGTGCAAATGGCCCGCGCCGAGGCGGTGTTTGACTTGCTGTCCGAGCAGCAAGAGCGCAGCGTGGTTGGTTTGACCGCCTCAGGCCAGGTGCGCGAATTGCAATTGCGCTTGCGCATCAAATTCAAGCTGCGCACCCCTGCGGGTGCCGAGTTGATTGGCGAGACCGAGTTGCTGCAACAGCGCGACATCAGCTACAGCGAAACCATTGCGCTGGCCAAAGAGGCCGAAGAGGCGCTGCTGCATCGCAATATGCAGACCGACTTGGTGCAGCAATTGCTGCGCCGCTTGGCCGCAGTGCGCACCCCATAAGCCAATTTGCTCCTAAAAAGAGAGCTATAAGTACACGTGTTTAAAGGGCTGGAGCCTGTTTTGACCAATATTTAAACCCATGCACCTTGCCCTGAACCAGTTGGCCGCGCACCTGCAAAAAAATCTGCGCCCGCTCTACACCCTGCATGGGGATGAGGCGCTGCTGCAGCAAGAAGCCGCCGACGCCATCCGCGCCGCTGCGCGCGCGCAGGGCTACACCGAGCGCAGCAGCTTCACCGTGGCGGGCGCGCACTTTGACTGGAGCGCGGTGCTGGCGGCGGGCGGCGCGCAAAGCCTGTTTGCGGACAAGCAAATCTTAGAAATTCGCGTGCCCTCGGGCAAGCCGGGCAAAGACGGCAGCGTTGCATTGCAGCAGTTGGCGCAGGCGGCTGCGGGCAACGACAGCACGCTGGTGCTGGTGCTGTTGCCGCGCCTGGACAAAGCCACCAAAACCGGGGCGTGGTTTAGCGCGCTGGACAGCCACGGCGTCAGCCTGCACATCGAGCCGATTGAGCGCGGCGCACTGCCGCAGTGGATTGCCCAGCGCTTGCACGCCCAAGGCCAGCGCGTGCTGGCCGGTGAAGAGGGCCAGCGCACGCTGGCGTTTTTTGCCGACCGCGTCGAAGGCAATTTGCTGGCGGCGCACCAAGAGATTCAAAAGCTGGCGCTGCTGTACCCGCCGGGCGAATTGGGCTGGGCGCAGGTCGAATCGGCAGTGCTGAACGTGGCGCGCTACGACGTCTTTAAGCTGTCCGATGCCGTGCTATCGGGCCAGTTGCTGCGCGTGCAGCGCATGCTCGACGGCCTGCAAGCCGAGGGCGAAGCCGCCGTACTGGTGCATTGGGCGCTGGCCGAAGACATCCGCGCCTTAAAGCGCGTCAAAGACGCCATCAACGCCGGCCGCCCGCTGCCGATGGCGCTGCGCGAGAACCGCATTTGGGGCAACAAAGAGCGCCATTACGAGCGCCTATTGCCCCACGCCAGCGACGCTGCCTTGGCGCGCCTGCTGCAATCGGCGCATTGGGTCGATGGCATCGTCAAAGGCCTCAAAGTGCCCGACTGGCCGCAAGAGCCGTGGCAGGCATTGCAGCGGCTGGCGCTGCAACTGGGCAAGTTGGGGCTGGCGGGGCGGGTTTAGAGCGGGCCTGTCGCAGGCATTGCCTTGCCACAATATAAGTACGTTGATAATTTATCAATCTACTTAGATAATTCTTGTTATGAAAGCCCTTCAGTTCGTTGGCAGCAGTCAGCAAGACCTTGCTGCTTTCCCCGAGAGCGCCAAGCGCCAGGCCGGCTTTGAGCTGTGGCAGGTGCAACTGGGCTTGATGCCCAGCGACTTCAAGCCCATGCCCACGGTGGGCGCGGGTGCCTGCGAGGTTCGCATCAAGGTCGGCACCCAGTGGCGCGTGATGTATGTGGCCAGCAGGGGGGACGCGGTGTATGTGCTGCACGCCTTTCAGAAGACGACCCAAAAGACAGCCAAACACGATATTGATTTAGCGGCCAGCCGCTACAAGCAAATAGGAGCCTGAGCCATGACCGATACCATTCATCCCTCCAGCGGCAATGTGTTCATTGATCTGGGTTTTTCTGAGGGCGAGGCGGCTGTGCTGGCCCTGCGCGCCGATCTGATGGGTCGCCTGCGCCTGTTGGTGCAAAACGAGGGCTGGACGCAGGCGCAGGCGGCGCAGCGTTTTGGTATTGCACAGTCGCGGGTATCTGATCTGGTGCGTGGCAAATGGGACAAATTCAGCCTCGATATGCTGATCACGCTGGCTGCCCGCGCAGGCCAGAAGGTGGTGCTGGAGATGCACGCCTAAATACTGATGGCCGGTTTTCAGCCCGTGGCCTCTTGGCGTGTCGAGGGCTGGGGTTGTGGTGGTGTTGTGGCTTGCAAGCGCGGCTTCTGCGGCAGAATCACCCCCCATGAACGCCCTCAATATCACCGACTACACCCACACCCTCGGTTTTCAAGCCAAAACGGCTGCAGCCCTTATGGCTAAAGCGCCAGCAGCTATTAAAAACAAAGCGCTGCGGGCGTTGGCTCGGCGGCTGCGCGAGCACACTGCGGCGTTGCAGGTGGACAACGCGCGCGATTTGGCGGCGGCCCGCGCGGCCGGTCTGGCCGAGCCGCTGGTCGATCGGCTCAAACTCACGCCCGCCGTGCTGGAGACCTGCGCCCAAGGCTGCGAGCAACTGGCCGCCATGCCCGACATCATTGGCGAAGTGCTGGGCATGAAGCAGCAGCCCAGCGGCATCCGCGTCGGCCAGATGCGCGTGCCGATTGGCGTGTTTGGCATGATTTTTGAAAGCCGGCCCAACGTCACCATCGAGGCCGCCAGTTTGAGCATCAAAAGCGGCAACGCCTGCATCTTGCGCGGCGGCTCCGAGGCGATTGAGTCCAACAAAGCGCTGGCGGCGCTGGTGCAGCAAGCGCTGGCCGAGGCCGGTTTGCCCGAAAACGCGGTGCAACTGGTGCAGACCACCGACCGCGCCGTGGTCGATCGGCTGATCGCCATGCCGCAGTTTGTCGATGTGATCATTCCGCGCGGCGGCAAGGGCTTGAT
>CAIRYF010000011.1 GCA_903882725.1 uncultured Simplicispira sp. | reverse complement strand
GTCCAGCATTTCCAGCGCCCGGCCGCGAAACACCGCCAGCGCCCGGTGCGATGGAATGCGCCCCAGCGGCTCGTCGTAGTCAAAGTAATCGCGAAATTTCGAGACTTCGGGGGCGTTTTCGTTTTTGCCCTCGATCTTTTTGCTGCGCAGCAAGCCAACCGTCCACAGCCAATCGCGCAAAGACTGCACCAACGCAGCGTCTTCGGCCCAGCGTTCGGACAGGATGTCGCGCACGCCGTCCAGCACGGCGGGCACGGTCGAAAAGTCGGCACCGGTCTTGCCGTCGTCCAAAATTTCGGGTGCGCGGGTGAAGGCGGCGGCCTCCAAGGCGGGGTTGAGTGTCGGGTCGGCCCACAGCTTGTCGGCCAGCGGCTCAATGCCCGCTTCGCGCGCCATCTGGCCCTTGGTGCGGCGCTTTTGCTTGAACGGCAGGTAAAGGTCTTCCAGCTCTTGCTTGGTTGGTGCGGCGGCAATTGCAGCGCGCAGCGCGTCGGTCAGCTTGCCTTGCTCGTCAATGCTTTTGAGCACCGCCACGCGCCGCTCGGCCAGTTCGCGCAGATAGGACAGGCGCGCTTCCAACTCGCGCAGCTGGATGTCGTCCAGGCCGTTGGTGGCCTCTTTGCGGTAGCGCGCAATGAACGGCACCGTGGCTCCGCTGTCGAGCAGCTCCACAGCAGCTTGCACCTGCGCCGGGGTGACGCGGATTTCTGCGGCAATTTGCCCAATGATTTTTTGCATATCTGAGAACTCTAAAAAAGTGCGCCAGTTTGCCACAGCAGCCCCGCGCGCAGCGTGCGCCAAGCGGGCCAATGGCACTATCTATTTAATAGCTACTAGCGCTTGCAAATAAAGGGCTAGAGGCTATTTAGATGCTTATTTTTTACTGTACGTATTCTCAGCGTGCTGCTGACCGCTGCCAGCGCGGCAAAGCCAGCAGCACCAACTAAAACAGCGGCGCGCTGTCGCCCACTGCGGCGCGCTCGGTGGCCAGCATCCGCTGTTTGGTGGCCACGCCGCCGTGCGCAGAAAAGCCGCACAGCTGGCCGCCAGCGGCCAGCACGCGGTGGCAAGGCACCAGTGGAGCAAACGGGTTCAGCCCCAGCGCATGGCCGACGGCGCGGGCGCTGTTTTTATTGCCCAGCGCCGTTGCCAATTGGCCATAGGTGCGCGTCTGGCCGGGGGGAATGTGCCGCGTCAGTGCATACACGCGGCGCTGAAAATCCGTCACGCGCTGCATATCCAGCGCCACGGTTTCCATGCAGGCGTCCATGTTCAGCGCATCAATGTGCTGTAGCTGCCCCGCCAACAGCGCTTGCACCGCTGCAATAGCGCGCGCCACAGCGGGCGGTGGCAGCGCCTGCGCCAGCGGGCCACTGGCTTTGAGCAAACGCGCCTGCGTTGTCGCCGCATCGACTTCAGGCAATTGCATGGCCAAAATGCCGCCCGCACCCCACGCCACGGCGCAAACACCCAAAGCGGTATCAAACGGTGCCCATCCTGAGGGTAATGCTGAGAGTGGTGCTGAGGGTGATGCTGACATTTTGCTCATCTTTCAATAGCTATAAGCGCTTTAGATAAAAGGGCTAGAGCCATATTTCATCAAAATTTGGTCGCCGCCTGCTTAAGTACATAGCCGACATGGGTCGGCTGACGCTGAAAGCCATTTTGGCTGTTGCCTGACCCTAAGGGATGTAGATGGCCCTGACGGTGGCTTGACACAAGGCGGCGGCGGCCATCGCGGTAGCGCATCGCCCAGCGCTCTAGCGTGTAAAACGACAAGGCCGACAGCGCAGTGGAAATCAGCAAGCCCAGCACCACCACCACCGGCCACGCACAGTCCGCGCGCAAATAGCGCACCACCGGGTAATGCCACAGATAAATGCCATACGACAGCGTGCCCAGCTTGATCAGCACCGGCGCGTTGAGCATTTCATACACCAGCCCCGAGCGCTGCTGCACCGCCACCAGCAGCACGATGGCAGCCAGCTCGACCAGCGTCAGCCCCCAGAGCAGGGCGTTTTGGTTGTCCCAGCCCAGCTCCATCAGCAGCGGAATCGACAGCGGCAACCACATGGCGTGCGGCAAACGCGCGCGCAGCCAGTCGACCCATTGCGGTTTTTCGGTCAGCAGCGCGGCCAGCAAAGATCCGGCCAGCAGGCCCGAGGCCCGGG
>CAIRYF010000010.1 GCA_903882725.1 uncultured Simplicispira sp. | reverse complement strand
TTTACTCCAAGGCGTCGGTCCTGCGGCCATCTCCGCCTTGCTTGTGGTGTCGCTCTGGCCCTCTTTCGTCACCAACTTTCACCCCAAGACAGCACTGGGCACCGGCATCGCGTTGCTATCCATTCTCATTATCAAACGGTTCAGTGGAGGGATTGCGGTGCCGACATTAGCTGGAGCCATCATCTATGGCCTGTTCATGTACTGGTTCGGCACTTGACAAACAGATTTGGCTTATCAGCACAGTGCCGTCAAGCTCGGCGAGTCGCTCTGTTTGCCTGCGGCCTTGGCCTGGATAATTCCCGACTGCGGGCGCTCGATCAGCAAGTCCAACTCGGTTTCGTACAGTAAGCCCCAGTTCGGCAACCGGGGCCAGCTGTTCATCAGGGGGCCAGCCGTTCACGCACCCACGCATCGCCGCTTTGGCGGTAGTGCAGCCGGTCGTGCAGACGGCTTTTGCGGCCTTGCCAAAATTCCCAACTTTGCGGGCGCAGCAAAAAGCCGCCCCAATGCGGTGGACGCGGCGGATTGAGCAAAAACTGCGCACCGTATTTAGCCGCATTGGCCACCAGCACACCGCGTCCTGAAATCATCTGGCTTTGCGGGCTGGCCCACGCGCCAATACGCGAGTCCAGCGGGCGGCTGTCGAAATACGCATCGCTTTCGGCTTCGCTGACCCTTTCCACCACGCCTTCAATGCGCACCACACGTTCCAGCTCCACCCAGTGAAATTGCAGCGCTGCATACGGATTGCCGGCCAGCTCGCGCCCCTTGCGACTGGCGTAGTTGGTGTACCAAACAATGCCGCGCGCATCGCACTCTTTGATCAACACCACGCGCGTGCTGGGGCGCAAATCGCTGCCGACGGTGGCCAAGGTCATGGCGTTGGGCTCGGGCACTTGGGCGCTGATGGCTTCGTCTAGCCATTGCTGAAACTGTTGCAAGGGCTGGGCGTGCGAGGCGCTTTCGTTCAGCTCGGCGCGCTCGTAGCTTTTGCGCAGATCGGCCAGAGCGGAGGAGATAGCGGGAGTGGCAGAGGTAGTCATGCGCGCCATTGTGCCGTTTGTACCGTTTGTACCGCTCCACTTGGCAAACTCTACAATTGCGGGTTTTTCCTAATTCACCACTTTTTACGGAGTTTTTCCAGATGTCTTCTAGCAGTTCTGACGACGGCCAAGAGCGCTTTGCCTTGGGATTTTTGTTTGCCCTGATTACTTTGCTTTTGTCCACCGTCATCGGCGTCGTGGTTTATCAGCGCGGTATGGCGCACGCCGCCCCGGCTGCGACGGGCATGGCCATGACGACAGCAGCACCAGCAGCGACGGCCCCGGCAGCCGCACCGGCGCTGGACATCGATCAAGGCGGCTCTGGCGTGCGCGTTGAAGGCGGCGTGGTGAAGTTTTACTTTGGCTCGGGCATGGCAGAAATTGCCGCCGGCGCTAACGAAGCCTTGGTCGACGTGGTTGCCGGTGTGGCCGCAGGCAAAAAAGCCATCGTTTCTGGTTTCCATGACGACACTGGCGGTGCCGCCATCAATGCCGAGCTGGCCAAGCAGCGCGCCTTTGCGGTGCGTGACGCTTTGATTGCTTTGGGCGTGGACG
Organism: uncultured Simplicispira sp.; assembly: GCA_903882725.1. Taxonomy (GTDB): domain Bacteria; phylum Pseudomonadota; class Gammaproteobacteria; order Burkholderiales; family Burkholderiaceae_C; genus Simplicispira. The sequence goes on along the minus strand of CAIRYF010000010.1, from coordinate 1,927 downwards.
AAGCACGCATCGAGCTGAACAAGCCCGAGCAAATGCAAGCCAGCGGCACCAACGCCCAAGCCCGCCGCGTTGAAGTGGTGCTGTCGGCAAACTGATCCGCCTTTGACGGCGGGATCACTTATGCAATCCCCCTCCTTGTGGGACATCTCCCCTGCCGTACACGCTGGCACGCCGGTGTTTCCCGGCGATACGCCCTATCAGCAGCAATGGAGCGCCCGCATCGGGCCCGATGGCCCCGTCAACCTCAGCACCCTGACGTTTTCGCCGCACATTGGTGCCCATGCCGATGCGCCGCTGCATTACGACCCACAAGGCGCCAGCGTGGGTGAGGTGGCGCTGGAGCCGTTTTTGGGCCATTGCCGCGTTATCCATGCGATAGATTGCGGCCCGCTGATTGAATGGCACCACCTGGAGCACGCGCTGGGGCGCGGTGACTGGGGCGCATTGCCAGCGCGCGTGCTGGTGCGCACCTACGCCAAAGCGCCCACGCAATGGGACGCGCACTTGAGCGCCTATGCGCCAGAGACCATTGAGCGCTTGGCCGATTTGGGGGTGCAGCTGATTGGCATCGACAGCGCCAGCATCGACCCGGCTGACAGCAGCGCGCTGGCCAGCCACCAAGTTATCCGCCGACGGGGTTTGCGGGTGTTGGAGAGTTTGCTGCTCGACGCCGTGCCCGAGGGCGACTACGAGCTGATTGCGCTGCCGCTGAAACTCAGCAGCGCCGACGCCTCTCCGGTGCGTGCAGTGCTGCGTGCTTTGGTTTGGCTTTAAAAGCTTGTGCAACACCTAGATCTCATCCATCAGGCGCGCGCCTTTGTTGAAGATGGCGGCTTCGGCGCGGAAGTAGCCCATCACAGTTGGAATGCTCTGGTGGCCGGTCAGAGCCATGGTGTCGGCCAATGAGATGTTTTGCCGCCCGGCCTCAGAGACAAACCCCGAGCGCAGCGAGTGCGCAGAAAAATCGCCCTCCACCCCAGCCAGAGCCGAGCGCGTTTGCACGATGGTGCGCACAGCTGCTGGCGACATGGCCCCACCCAAATGGTCGCCCTTTAAAACGCGCCTAAAAATCAACCCCTGCGTGATGGCGCTGGCGTCGAGCCATCTTTTCAGCGCCAGCCCCGCAGCGCCCAGCAGCGGCTTGTGGTTTTCTGGCCGCTCGATGCCCGACTGGTTGGCCTTGGAGTGCGTCAAGGTGTAGAGGTATTGGGCCTGGCCCACGCACCGCAAAAATTGCATATCGGCCAAGGCCACCTCCGAGCGCCGCCGCCCACCGCTGGCCCAGGCAAATAACAGCAACGCCCGGTCACGCTTGCCGCGCAGCGACTCATCACAGGTGGCCAGCAGCGCCAGCAGCGGCTCTTTGGTCAGCGCCGCTTTTTTACGTGGCAAAACGCCGCGCTTGGCATACGCTTTGCGCGTGCGCGAGAGCAGTTCGCGCACCTGCGCATCTTGGCAAGGGTTGGCCAGCTGGCGCAGTTGGTGCGCTTTGGACATTACGGCCATGCGGTGTACCAGCGTGTTGTGCGCCATTGGCCCCAGTTTGCCTTTGTAGCCGCCAGCTACCAGCGCCGCATCGATGCCAGTGGGCAGCTCACAGACCAACCCCTGCGCCGTCATGCGCTGCGCGTGGTCAACCACAAATTGCAGCACGCAAGCCACCGGTAGCGGCAGCTGAATGGGGCCGCCGTAGCGCAGGCCATACCACGCCGTCCAGTAACGCAAGGCGCTGCGGTAGCTGGTCAAGGTGTTTTGCGACTCGCCTTCGCGCATCAATTCGCCCACGGCATCACGGGTGACATCACTCAGCGTGGACGGCTGCAATACAGGCAAAGGGATGGATAAGAGCACAGGAGCGGTCATATGGCCATCTTACAAGTACATTTATAATTTTTTATACATACTACATATGATATATTACAAATAA
>CAIRYF010000009.1 GCA_903882725.1 uncultured Simplicispira sp. | reverse complement strand
GCTACGCAGCGCACATTAGCTGCGAAGAAGATGTGGTGTATCCGGCAGCGCGTGCGCTGCTCAGTGAGTCAGTGGTACAGCAGATGGGCCAAGAAATGCGTCGGCGGCGCGGCGCAGCAGATTGAATTTTTAAGTGGGTTTTGCTATATGTATTTTAGCTATAACCGTATTGATATAAAGGGCTGCAGCTCTATTTAACCATTATTTTATGTGGGCGCGGCACTGGTGCGGCGCGTGCGCGGCGCGCGCACCTGCCAGCGCGCCATGCACAGCAGCGTGGTGGCCGCCATGTATTTGCCGACGCTGAACCACGAGTTAAAAATGCGCGACTGGCCGACGGCGCGCAGGTTCATCGACACCGGCACTTCGGTGATGTCCAGCCCGGCGCGGCGCACCATCAGCAGTGCGCCCAGGTCTTGGTAGTCCAGCAAAGTGGCCTCGCGCGAGGCCAATAGCGCCATGGCGTCGCGGTTGTACAGGCGAAAACCCGAGGTTAAATCGCGCAGCTCAAAACCAGCCAAGCGGCGAAACCACCCCCAAGCGATTTGCCGCAGTCGGCTGGCGCGCTCGGGAAAAGCGCCAATCACCACGTCAGCCTGCCCACGCGCCTGCATCAGCGCGGGCAGCTCTACTACTTCATGCTGGCCGTCTGCGTCCATGGTAATCACCGCTTGGTAGCCGCGCGAGAGGCCGTAGCGAATGCCCGCCTGCATACCGCCCCAAGCGCCCATGGGCAGCACCGGCTCCAGCACATGGGCGCCTGCAGCGCGGGCAATGGCACCGGTGTCGTCGCTGCTGTGGTCGTTGATGACCAGCACATCGTGCCAACCAGCAGCGTGCAGGTGTTGCAGCAGCGCGCCAATGGTGGCCGCTTCGTTGCGCGCTGGAATGACGATCAGCACGTCTTTGTTGTGGACTTGGTGACTGGCGTGGTCGGCCTCGGGCGCGGTCAGCACGTATTGCACGCTGACGGCACGCGCACAAGCGCCAATAGAAAAGCGTTCATGCAGCGCGCGTTGCCCCGCCAGCCCGTAGGCGCGGCGCAACTCGGGTTGCTGCTGCAGCTGCGCAATGGCAACCCGCCAGGCGGGCACGTCTTGCACCGCCACGAGCTGACCGGCACCAGCGCTGTCAACCACCCACGGCACGCCCGATCCGGCCAGCGCCGAGACGATGCACGGGCGCGCGTGCGCCATGGCTTCGAGCAGCACCATGCCAAAGGCTTCGGTGCGCTCGCGCGAGGCCAGGCAAAAAATATCGCAGCTGTGCAGCAGGGCCGTTTTATCGGCATCGCTGACGCTGCCCAGCAGGCGGATGCGCGCTGGCTGGCCAGGCGGGGTGTGGGCGTCGATCAGCGCTTGCAGTGGTTCGCGCAATTCGCCGCTGCCAGCAATCAGCAGCTGGACCCCTTGCATCTGGGCCACGGCGGCGATCAGGGTTTCAAAACCCTTGTAATAGGTCAGTCGGCCAATCGACAGCAGGCGCAGCGCGCCGGGCTGCCAGTGGGGCGAGGGCGCGCCGACTGCGGCGGGCGCTGCGACGTCGCTCAGTTGCAGGCCCAGCGGCACCACGGCGCATTTGCCGCGCCAGTGTTGCAGCGGCTCGCTGGCGTCCAGGTAGGGCGGTGAGGTGGCAATGATGCGCGTGGCGCGCTCCAGCACCGCTTGCTCAAATGGCCGATACAGCCGGTACGCCAGTGCCACGGCGGTGCGAATGCGCGAGACCACCACGTCCGAGTGCCAATGCACCACCCACGGCACGGCGCGCGCATCGGCCAGCGTCAGCGCCCAAAACACCGAATTGTTGGGCATATGCAGGTGCAGCACATCTGGCTGAAACTGCACCAGCGCCCGCGCCAGTGCCGCGCGAAAGCCCACGGCAATCGGCGCATACAGCAGATGTAACTGCACCGGCACGCGCAGCAGCCACGGCGGGTCGTCAGGTTCAGGGTTGCCGTGGACCAAGGCGGCGGCGTCAATGCCTTGGGCGCGCTGGGCAGTGATCAGGTCGGCCAAGAACACTTCCATCCCGCCGTGGTGCGGGGGATAGAACTTGCCGATGTGCAGGATGCGCAGGGCCACGGCGTCAGTGCGGTGTTTGGCCAGCGGCGATTTGGGCGCGAATTTCGCGGTAGCGCGGGTTGCCCGGCTCCAGCGCAATCGTCTGATCCAAGTCTTGCAAGCTGGCTGTTTTGTCACCGGCTTTCAGGTGCGCCATGGCGCGGCCGTAATGGGCAGCGGCTGCGGCCGCGGTAGCGGCATTGGGGTTGCTGGCGATGAGCAGATTAAAAATTGCCAAAGCCGCTGCGGCATTGCCTTTGCCGACTTGCGCCAACCCCAGTCCTTGCAGCAAGCGGCTGTCGTTGGGGCTGTTTTTGAGCAGCGCTTCAAAGTCTTCTAGCGCCACGTCGTACTGCTGCACTGCCAGCGCCGTTTCGGCGCGCAAAGTGCGGTATTTGGTCTGGTCTGACTGAGTGAGCGGCATGGTCAGCGCCTGCGACAGACTTTGGTAGGCCGGTGCCCATTGCCCAAGGGCAAACAGCGATTCCCCTCGGTGAGACGGCAGCAGCGCCATGTCAAAGCCTTTGGCCTGCGCGCGGGCAAACCAGTCCAAGGCTTCGGCGTGCTTTTTTTCGTGCTGGGCGGCCAAGCCGAGGTTGAACAGGGCGTAGCCATGGTCTTCGCCCAGGGCAATGGCCGTGTTCAATGCCTTGCGCGCAGCAGCCAGCGAGCCCAAATCGACGTGGTAGCCGCCCAAATTGAGGAAGGCCTGCCAACGCCCGACGGCGCTGGGTGGGGCTTGCAAATCGACTTTTTCGGCGGCATCGCCCCAAGCCGTAAAACCATCGCGCAGCGACAGGTTGCGTTCTAGCGCCAGCCCAGACCACAACAGCATCAAGATGGCACCCAAGATATAAATAGTGCGCGGAGCAAACCCGGTCAACACCACCGCTATCAGGCCGGGTACGGCAATCGCCCACAGGTAACTGCGGTACAGCACCATCGGGTCTTGCACCCACACCGTGGCAAATTCGGTAAAAAACAGCAGCAGCGGAAACAGCAGGCACAGCGCAGCAAAACTCAGCGCGCCGCGCCCGCGCAGGAAAAACCATACCGACGCCGCCCACAGCGCGACATAGCCAACCCCGCCCACAATCTGCGGAAACGAGGCCAGCGACAGCGGAAAGGCCGGACGCAAATCGATCGACATCCAGCCCACATGGGGCAAAAACCACAGCACGCCGTAGGCAAAAAACAGCCAAGCCTCGTTCAGGATGCTCAGTGGGTAGATCTGCCCGGAGATGCCGGGGCGCAGTGCTTCTAGTTGGCGGATAAATTCTTGTGAGCGGGCGTCAAAGGCGGTGCCGATAAAGCTGCTGTAACTCGACCACAGCACCGCGCTGGCAGCGCCCAATACCGCCAAAGACACTCCGGCAATCAGCAGCAGTTGTTTCCAGTGCGGCCGGCGAATGAAGATATACAGCGGCAAGGCCATCGCCGCCACCATCACCGCGTACTCTTTCGACAGCACTGCCAGCACATAACTCAGCAGCGCCAGCGCATAGGCGTAGGCGCAGTGGCGCGTCAGGCCGCGCACAAAAAACCAGCAGGCCAGCACCGCAAACAAAGTGGCCATGACGATGGAGCGCTGCATCAAATACGCCACCGCATACACCGCCACGGGGTTGACGGCAAACAGCGCCACCCCGACGCGCAGCGCGGCGGTGCGCGACAGGCCAAAGTGCGGCTGGGCTTCAAATTCTGCGGGGAAACGGGTGTGCGCCAGCAACTCGCGCAGCAGCGCATACAGCGCCGCCACGGTGCCTAAATGCAGCGCGATGTTCACCAAGCGTTGCTTGCCCCAACCTGGGCCGACCAGCGCATCAACCCAGACAAAGCTGCCGTAAGACAGCATCCGCTGTTTGAATTCGGTCAAGTTGCCGTAGACGCCAAAAATCGATCCGTCGAGCAGTCGCTGGTCGTCAAACAGCAGATCGTTATTCCAGCCGGGCAGGTAGATGCCCAAAACGGCAGCGGCCACAACAAGGCCAAAAACAATCAGGGATAAAGACGGCTTGGTCATAAAAAGAGGGGAATGCGCAGGCCGTGGAGTCTAAGGCATGGCCTGCTGCCAGAGTGTAAGCAGTATCAAATCAATAGCTGCTAGCGCTTATTGCATAAGGGCTAGAGGCTGTTTTAACTGTTATTTAGGGCAACAACAGCCCATCCATGCCGGTCAGGCCAAAAAAGTGGTCGAGCATATGAAAGTGGTCTTCAAAAAACGCTTCTTCCAGACGGGCCAACTGCTCTATTGGCACCCACAGCACCTGCGCGGCGTCGTCGTCGGCTTGCACGTGGGGAAACGCCGCTTCGGCCAAATCAAAGTAATGCGCGTGGGTGATGGTGC
>CAIRYF010000008.1 GCA_903882725.1 uncultured Simplicispira sp. | reverse complement strand
GTAACCATGGTTAAGCGGCCCGTGGCCGCGGCCGGTGTGTACGTTGGCACCTGCAGCAATGGCACCCAAGATGTAAGCGCGCGCCTGATCGACTGCTTGTGGCAACGGCAAACCCAGTGCCAAATGCGCCGCAATCGCCGATGACAGCGTGCAGCCGGTGCCATGGCCATTGTGCGTGGCAATGCGCGGTGACTGCAGACGCAGTCGATATCCATTGGCCAGCGCCAACACGTCAATCACTGTGTCACCGGGCAGGTGCCCGCCTTTGAGCAGCACCGCCGGCGCGCCCAGCGCCAACAAAGCTGCTGCAGCCTCGTCCAGTGCATCAGCGCCGTCAATGGCACGCCCCAGCAGCAAAGCGGCCTCATCCAAGTTGGGCGTGATGACAGTGGTCAGCGGAAACAACTCTTGCACCAGCACGCTGATAGTTTCTTCGGCCATCAACCGGTCGCCGCTGGTGGCGACCATCACCGGGTCTAGCACCACCTGTTGCAGGCGGTGGCGGGCAATCGCCTTGACCACTGCGCGCACCACTTCAGGATCGTGCAACATACCAATTTTGATAGCATCAGCACCAATATCTTCCAGCACAGCATCGATTTGCGCACGCAGCATCTCGGGTGCAATAGTGTGGATAGCGCGCACGCCTTGGGTATTTTGTGCCGTGATGGCAGTGATCGCTGTCATGCCGTAGCAGCCCAAGGCGCTGAAAGTTTTCAGGTCAGCCTGAATGCCGGCACCGCCGCCGCTGTCAGAGCCGGCTATTGACAGCACCCGGGCGTAGCGTGGCAGCAGGGCAGATTGGGCAGAAAAAATATCGGTGAGCGTCATGGCAAAAATTATGCCTGCGCCACATCAAATTAGTGGCTATTGGGATGTGCTGTAATTCTGCTAGGACGAAACAGGGGTGTCCCGCCATCGTGGCGCGGACTGAGAAACACCCTGGGGCACCACCATAGAGACCTTAGGGTTTCTCGCCCCGTTACCCGATCCAGATCATGCTGGCGTGGGGAGTTTCCAGTGCAGACACCTGCCCGTTTTGTCTCTGTAACTTCACAGGCGGACGACGATGACATTGCACACCCAATCCCACTCTCACACCATTCTCGGCGCTGGCTTGATGGGCCGACTGCTGGCGGTTTCTCTGGCGCGCCAGGGCCATGGTGTCACTATTTACGACAGCGGCGGCCCGCTGGGTGAGCACTCTGCAGCCCGGGCAGCTGGTGGAATGTTGGCTCCCCTGGCCGAATCGGCTATCACCGAACATGGCGTAGTGCGTATGGGCCGTCACGCCCTGACCCGCTGGCCTGAACTACTGGCCCCGCTGACAACACCAGTATTTTTTCAGCAAGAAGGTACGCTGATTGTCTGGCACCGCCAAGATGCTAACGAAGCCAACCGTCTGCGCCTACAGCTGGACAAAACCCGCGCCACCATCACCGAACTGCCTGCGATGCAGGTACTCGACAGCGCCAGCATGGCCCAAGTAGAGCCAGCGCTGGCACAGCGCTTTGCGCAGGGTATGTATCTGCCCGGCGAAGGCCAGCTGGACAACCGCCAATTGCTGGCAGCACTAGCGCAAGAGATGGAAAAATTGGGCGTCACAGCACACTGGAATTGCCCAAAAAACCCTGCCGATATCAGCATACACCCCAGTGGTTGGTTGCTCGACTGCCGTGGCCTAGGCGCTCGCCCACAGTGGTCTGCGCTGCGCGGCGTTCGTGGCGAAGTGGTGCGCATCCACGCACCTGACGTGACGCTGCAACGCCCAACGCGCTTGGTACACCCGCGCTATCCCATCTACATCGCCCCTAAGCAAGACCAGGTGTTTGTGATCGGCGCTACCGAAATCGAGTCTGAAGACCTCTCAGAGCCCAGCGTGCGCTCGGCGCTGGAGTTGCTCAGTGCCGCCTACGCCGTACATCCCGGTTTTGCTGAAGCACGCATTATCGAAATCGCTGCGCAATGCCGCCCGACCTTGCCCGACAACCTGCCAGCCATCCGCCAGACAGCGCCGCGCACACTGGAGATCAATGGTATGTATCGCCACGGTTACATGATTGCGCCGGCCATGCTTGATGTGGTGTTGGAGGTGCTGGAGAACGGCCAATCAGCACTGGCCAGTAGTTTTGACCTGTCGCTGCAACTGCTTGACTTGGGCTGAACTGGCTAGCGTATGTCTATGCCTATGCATATTACTATCAATAGCAAGCCCTGCGTATTGTCTGAAAACGCCACCATAGCCGATGCGTTGCTCGCCATACAAGCCCGGCCACCCTATGCCGTAGCCGTCAATACTGTGTTTGTACCAGCACCCGAACACTCGCGCCACCGGCTGCAGGTTGGCGACCGGATAGAAGTTATTTCTCCCGTCACCGGCGGCTGAGTCCAGCGCGCACCTGCACTGTTTTTTCTTTTTTCCGAATTACTCCATGAATACCACTTCTACCAACGACGCCTTGGTTTTATACGGGCAGTCTTTCTCTAGCCGCTTGCTGCTGGGCACTGCCCGCTACCCGTCGCCCACCGTGCTGCAAGCGGCGGTGCAGCGCGCCAAACCGGCCATGGTCACGGCTTCGCTGCGCCGCCAAGGCAGCAATCCAGCAGAAAGCGGCCACGGTTTTTGGGATTTGCTGCGCAGCCTGAATGTGCCGGTACTGCCCAATACCGCTGGCTGCCACAGTGCGCAAGAAGCCATCACCACCGCACAGATGGCACGCGAAGTGTTCAACACACCGTGGATCAAACTCGAAGTGATCGGCGACGACTACACCTTGCAGCCCGACACACTGAACTTGGTGGGCGCTGCCGAAAAACTGATACGCGACGGTTTTTATGTACTGCCCTACTGCACCGAAGACCTGGTGCTGTGCCAGCGCTTGGTCGATGTTGGCTGTCAAGTGGTGATGCCGTGGGCAGCGCCGATTGGCACTGGGCGTGGCCCCGTCAACCCGTATGCTATGCAAGTGCTGCGCGAGCGGCTGTCAGTGCCGATGCTGGTGGATGCCGGTCTGGGCTTGCCGTCACACGCTTGCCAAGTGATGGAATGGGGTTTTGATGGCGTATTACTCAACACCGCCATAGCGCTAGCACAAGACCCGGTCGCCATGGCTGGTGCCTTTGCCGATGCTGTATATGCTGGCCGTAGTGCCCACCATGCGGGTGCCATGCAGCCGCAGCACGCGGCACAGCCGAGCACGCCGGTTCTGGGGACACCGTTCTGGCACCACGACCAACCCACTTCATGGGCCTAACAATGGACATCGACGCACTGGCCCAAAATATGGTGCGCCACCACACGGCCACCTTTGCGCCGTGTGTGCCACAGCCAGTGCCAGATTGCCACCACAACGCCGCTCCAGTCTATCGCGCAGCCTTGCAAGCTTGCAGCGCACTGGGCTTTATTGCTATCGACGCCGACTGTTTGGCCCGCGCTTGGCAAACACGCTTTGAGCGCACTGGCGAGGTAGACGCGGCGCACTGGCCTGACGTGCCGGCTGATTTTGGCTTGGTGCCCGCACCGCAAACCAACGCCTTTGCGGCCTGTCCGCATCAACTTGGTCTGTACGCGGTGCTGCCCGATGCTGCTTGGGTGGGCCGCATGGCGCGTGCTGGCGTGCCAACGGTGCAGCTGCGTTTCAAGTCAGATAGCGCCGAGGCTATTGCCCGCGAAGTATCTGCCGCAGTGGAGGCCGTGCAAGGCACTGGGGCGCTGTTGTTCATCAACGACCACTGGCAAGTCGCGCTGGCCGCCGGTGCTTATGGTGTGCATTTGGGTCAAGAAGATCTGGATGCGCTACAAGGGCACGAAGTGGCCACGCTGCGCGCCTCAGGTGTGCGCTTGGGTGTGAGTACGCATGGTTACGCTGAAATGCTGCGTGCTGCCGCCGTAGGGCCAAGCTACATCGCCATGGGCGCAGTCTTTCCAACCACGCTCAAGCGCATGGCAACTGCGCCGCAAGGCGTGGTGCGGCTGACAGCCTATGCGCAGCTAATGCAGCAATACTCGCTGGTAGCAATTGGTGGTATTGGTGCTGAACACTTTGCGCAAATCACCGCCACGGGCGTCGGATCGATTGCAGTAGTGCGGGCGCTGGTGAATGCGTCCAACCCGGAGGCGACCGCAGCGCAGCTAATGCAAGCATTGGTCACTTGATGCAGCTAGGCTGTGGCTGTGTACGGCATGGTGCGTGTGCGCGGGGAGGGCGCTCCACGTGCTCGGGCCGGGGTGGTGTTAGCAATGGCATAAAGCAACAACAAATCATCGTAGGCTGGCAGCTCAAATGGTTCCACAGTGCCGCTATTGCCACGAAAAATACTGTTTTCTAGCAGTGACAATACAGCGTTATC
>CAIRYF010000007.1 GCA_903882725.1 uncultured Simplicispira sp. | reverse complement strand
TGCCTTTGCCCATGCCGACGCGGCCTTCGCCATCACCAACGACGGTCAAAGCAGCAAAACCGAGGATACGGCCGCCCTTGACGACTTTGGTGACGCGGTTGACCGCAATCATCTTCTCGCGCATTCCGTCGTCGCGACCTTCGTCTTGGACTCGGGGTTGAAATTTAGCCATTTTTTATTCCGTTCCGCTTAGAACTGCAGGCCAGCTTCACGTGCGGCGTCGGCCAAAGCCTTAACGCGGCCGTGATAGGCAAAGCCCGCACGATCAAATGCAACCTTCTCAACGCCGGCGGCCTTGGCCTTTTCGGCGATGCGCTTACCGATGATTTGCGCAGCAGCGGCGTTGCCGCCCTTGCCTGCACCACCCAGCGATTGGCGAATTTCTGCTTCGGCGGTGGACGCAGTGGCGATCACCTTGGTGCCGCAACCGGAAATCACCGTAGCGTAAATATGGAGGTTCGTGCGATTCACCGTCAAACGCGCCACGCCTTGCTGTGCAATGCGGATGCGGGTCTGACGAGCCCGACGAAGACGCTGCTCTTTCTTGGTCAACATATTGCAGCTCCTTATTTCTTCTTGGTCTCTTTGATCGTGACTTTTTCGCCCGTATAACGGATGCCCTTGCCTTTGTAGGGCTCGGGTGGACGAATAGCGCGGATCTCAGCAGCGATCTGACCGACCACTTGGCGGTTAGCACCCTTGATCACTACCTCAGTAGGGGTAGGGGTAGCTACGGTAATGCCGACAGGCATGGTCTTGTTGACCGGGTGCGAGTAGCCCACGGACAAATTCAAAACAGCACCACTGGCTTGGGCTTTAAAACCCACACCGATGAGCGTCAACTTCTTTTCGAAGCCGGCGCTAACACCTTGCACCATGTTGTTAACCAACTGGCGAATGGTGCCGCTCATGGCATTGGCGTCACGGGAGTCGTTGACAGGCTCAAAAGAGAGCTTGCCTTCGTTGTTGGTAACTTTGACCAAGGCGTTTTGTGCCATGGACAAAGAACCGCCAGCGCCTTTGACGCTGATGTGTGCAGCTTCAATCAACACATCCACGCCTGCGGGGATGGTGACTGGCATTTTTGCGATACGGGACATTTCAGTTACTCCTCAATGTCTCGATTTAAGCCACATAGCAAAGCACTTCGCCACCGACACCGGTTGCGCGCGCTTTACGATCGGTCATCACGCCCTTGGGCGTGGTGACGATGGCCACACCCAAGCCATTCATGACGTGGGGGATGGAATCTCGACCCTTGTAGACGCGCAGGCCAGGGCGGCTCACGCGCTCAATACGCTCGATCACAGGGCGACCGGCGTAATACTTCAAGGCGATTTCAATTTGGGACTTGCCAGCTTCAGTTTTGACCTGGAATCCGTCAATGTAACCCTCGTCCTTGAGCACCTGGGCGATAGCGATCTTCACTTTGGAAGATGGCACCGCCACGGTGGCCTTGGAAACCATTTGGGCATTGCGGATGCGGGTCAGCAAGTCAGCGATGGGATCACTCATGCTCATGTTTAATCTCTCCTGCCTGCTTACCAGCTGGCCTTGGTGACACCGGGGATGTCGCCTGCGAAAGCCAGTTCGCGGATCTTGGCGCGAGCCAAGCCGAATTGACGGAAAGTACCGCGGGGACGACCGGTGATTTCACAACGGTTGCGCTGGCGCGTGGGATTGGCGTTGCGCGGGAGCTTTTGCAGGCCCAAACGGGCTGCTTCACGCTCTTCGTCGCTGCGCTTGATATCGGAGGCAATGGCCTTGAGCTCAGTGTGCTTTGCTGCATACTTTGCCACTAGGTTTTTGCGCTTGAGTTCACGTTGGATCAGAGCTGCTTTAGCCATACGTTGCCTCAGTTCTTGAACGGAAAACGGAAGCCGGTGAGCAGTGCTTTGCACTCTTCATCGGACGTGGCCGTTGTGGTGATGCTGATATTGAGACCGCGCAGGGCGTCAACCTTGTCGTACTCAACTTCAGGGAAGATGATTTGCTCTTTTACGCCAACGTTGTAGTTGCCGCGACCGTCGAACGAACGGCCCGAGATACCACGGAAGTCACGCACGCGAGGCAGAGCCACGGTGACGAAACGGTCGAGGAATTCGTACATTTGCACGCCGCGCAGCGTAACCATGCAACCAATGGCCTGGCCTTCGCGGATTTTGAAACCGGCGATAGCTTTCTTAGCCAAGGTCACCACCGGCTTTTGGCCAGCGATTTTGGTCAGGTCGGCAACGGCGTTGTCCATGACTTTCTTGTCAGCAACAGCTTCGCTGACACCCATATTGAGTGTGATTTTTGTCAGGCGTGGAACCTGCATGGGCGAGGTGTAGCCAAACTGCTCCATCAGAGCCGGAGCGACTTTTTCGCGGTAGTGTTTTTGGAGTCGTGCCATTTATTGCTCCTTAGGCCGTCTTGACTTCAGCGCCGTTGGACTTGAACACACGAGTGTGCTTGCCATCGGCCTGCAGCTTGATACCGACGCGGTCACCCTTGCCCGTAGCAGCATTGAAAATTGCCACGTTGGATTGGTGAATAGGCATAGCCTTTTCCACGATACCGCCAGTCGTACCCTTCATGGGGTTTGGCTTGACGTGCTTTTTGACCAAGTTGATGCCCTCAACCACCAAGTGGGAGTCATCTTTGCGCAGCGCAACTACGCCACGCTTGCCTTTATCGCGCCCGGTGAGGACGATAATTTCGTCGCCCTTGCGAATTTTGTTCATCGCGCTGTCCTTAGAGAACTTCAGGAGCCAAGGACACGATCTTCATGAACTTTTCGGTGCGCAGTTCGCGCGTCACCGGTCCAAAGATACGGGTGCCAATGGGCTCCAGCTTTGCATTGAGCAACACCGCAGCGTTGCCATCGAATTTGATGAGCGAACCATCGCCACGGCGAATGCCTTTGGCAGTACGCACCACCACAGCGCTGTAAACCTCGCCTTTTTTGACGCGGCCACGCGGTGCGGCTTCTTTGATGCTCACCTTGATGATGTCACCCACGCTGGCGTAACGACGACGCGAGCCACCCAGCACCTTGATGCACAGGACGGACTTCGCGCCGGTGTTGTCGGCAACGTCTAACCGAGTTTCTGTCTGGATCATGTATTTATTCCCAACTTGCACCAGATGACAAACGGCCCCAGAGAACTTCTCAAGGGCTGCCAATCAGCCAATCAGTCTTGGGCCCGTCGTCCACGTTGCAAACCATTTGCAACGCTTCCTGCTGGGCAGAGACTTCGCCTTTTTACGAGCGAAGCCGACTATTTTGCCAAAACGCCCCTACTGCGTCAAGTATTTTTGCCCTCCTGCTGGGAGGGAAGTTGCAAATACTGTGCCGCCAAAGCGACAAAAGCCTCCAACTGCGGGTCGACACCGGTTTCTGGCTGCAACAGCGCCGCTACTGCCGGCGCCAGCGTGGCCGCCAGCTGCGCGTCCAAAAACAGCGTGCGCCAGCGCCGCGCCAGCACGTCTTCGACCGTGCGTGCGTACTCGTAGCGCGCGGCAAAACGCACCATGGCAGCGGTCAAACCACCACCCAAATCAACACCTGCCCCTGGCAGGCTGCGCACGGCGTCGGCCTCGCTGCCGTAGGAATGCCAGCCCTGCGCATCGCACAGGCGCTGGGGCAACGCCAGCGGCCCGGCAGGCGCGCCGACCAAGGGCAGGTGTACGGTGACACCGCCCACCCGGGGCACCAGCACACCGCCGGTGAAGCATTTTTGCAACACATCTTCGGCCATCAGGCGGTAAGTAGTCCATTTGCCCCCCGTCACTGAGACCAAACCACTGGGGCTGGCCAGCACCGTGTGCTCGCGGCTCAGGTTTTGGGTGTTTGGGGTCTGCGGCGTCTGCTGGCCGCTGTCGCCCTGCGGCTTGACCAGCGGGCGCAAGCCCACCCAGATGCTGCGGATGTCCGCTGCCGTCGGCGCGCGGCGCAGGTAGCGCGCCGACTCGCCCAAGATAAAGGCCAGCTCGTGGTGCAGCGCCCGGGGTTCGTATTCGACGTTGGGGCGCGGGCTGTCGGTGGTGCCCAAAATGACTTTGCCCAGCCACGGCACGGCAAACAGCACCCGGCCATCGGCGGTCTTGGGCACCATCAGCGCGTGATTCGAAGGCAAAAATTCGCGGTCAACGACGATATGCACGCCCTGGCTGGGTGCCACCAGCGGCTTGACTGGGCGTTGCAGCGCCTCGCCGTCTTGCTGGCGCAAGGTATCGACCCAGACGCCGGTAGCGTTGACCACACAGCGCGTGCGCAGCGTGTAGTGCTGGCCGGTTTCTGTGTCGGTGCAAATCAGGCCGGCCACGCGGCCTTTGTCGTACAGCAGCTCTTTGGCTTGGCAATAGTTGACCAACAAGGCACCGCGCTGCGCGGCTGTGCGCGCCAGCGCCAGCGCCATGCGGGCGTCGTCAAACTGACCGTCCCAATACTTGACGCCGCCCTTGAGCCCTTGGGCACGCGCCGTCGGCAGGCATTGCAAAGTGTGTTCGCGGCTTAAAAATTCGGTGGTGCCCAAACCGGCTTGGCCAGCCAGCGCGTCGTACAGCTTCAGTCCAACGCCATAAAAAGGCGCTTCCCAATAATGGTAGGACGGCAACACAAACGCCAGCGGCTGCGCCAAATGCGGCGCATTGCGCAGCAGCGTGCGCCGCTCGTGCAGCGCCTCTTGCACCAGCGTCAAACGGCCCTGCGCCAAATAGCGCACGCCGCCGTGTACCAGCTTGGTCGAGCGCGACGAGGTGCCCTTGGCAAAGTCGTGCGACTCGATCAGCACCACGCTAAAACCGCGCGCCGCAGCATCCAGCGCCACACCCAGCCCCGTAGCGCCGCCACCGACCACTACCATGTCGTACACCACGGACTGCGCCAGCCGGGCCAATAAATCAGCGCGGCGGGTAGGCAAGGGCAAAGCAATAGGAGGCGTGGTGGTCATGGCGGTCATAGCAGTCATAGCAGTCATAGGGCCATCGAAAAAAACCCCATCGACCGATTGTGCCCGCGCGGCTGACACTCCTCCAGCACTACAAAAACAATAGCTATAAGCGCAGGTTTATATTGGGCTAGAGGCCGTTTTGACCCATAAACCCCCATTCAAGGTGCCAAGCGGCTCGCTACCATAGCCAGCTTCTGTGTTTTTGCTCTGCTATTGCCATGTCTGCACTCTCTACCGCCACCGCCACCACCACTGCCTTCTCCGCTGCCCCAACCACCATCGCCTTCATTGGCGGGGGCAACATGGCCAGCGCCATCATTGGCGGGCTGATTCGCCAAGGCATGGCACCTGACCAGATTGAAGTGGTCGAGCCGTGGCAGGACGCCCGCGCCGCGCTGCAAAGCCAATACGGCATTACGGCCCAAGCGCTGCCCGGTGCGCAGTTGGCACGCGCCGGTTTGGTGGTCTGGGCAGTCAAGCCGCAAACGCTCCAAGACGCTGCCGCGCCAGTGCGCCCCTACACACCCGACGCCGTACACCTGAGCGTCGCCGCCGGTATCCGCAGCAGCAGCTTGGCGCAGTGGCTAGGCAGCGAGCGCATCGTGCGCGCCATGCCCAATACGCCCGCGCTGATTGGCCAAGGCATGACGGCGCTGTACGCCCGCCCCGGCATCAGCGCCGCCCAGCGCCAGCAGGTCGAACAAGTGCTCGCGCCCACCGGCCAGCTGCTGTGGGTCGAGGACGAAGGGCAGCTGGACGCCGTCACCGCGCTGTCGGGCTCGGGCCCGGCGTATGTGTTTTATTTTTTAGAAGCCATGGCGCAGGCCGGCGTGGACATGGGCTTGTCAGCGGCGCAGGCGCACCAATTGGCGGTAGGCACTTTTGCCGGTGCGTCGGAGTTGGCGCGCCGCTCAGACGAGTCGCCCGCCGTGCTGCGCCAGCGCGTCACCTCCAAAGGCGGCACAACGTATGCCGCGCTGCAATCTATGGAAGCCGACCAGCTCGGGCAGAAGCTGCAAAACGCCCTGCGCGCCGCCCAACGGCGTGCGCGCGAGCTGGGTGATGAGTTTGGCGGCTGAATCAGCGCAGCGCGTAACTGAGCGCAATACCAGCAAACAGCGTAAAGCCAATCCAATGGTTCTCGCGAAACGCCTTAAAGCAGCCCTCGCGCGTGCGTCCACGGATCAGCCACCAGTGCCAAACCACCTGCGCCAACACCAGCGCCAGTGCTACATAAAAAATAGCACCTAGCGCAAGTGGAATAAGGGCTACAGCCCAAAAAGCCACTAAAAGCAGATAAAACAACACAATGGCGGCCACATCCAGCCGCCCCAGCGTGATGGCCGAGGTTTTCATGCCCAGCTTCAAGTCGTCATCGCGATCAACCATGGCGTATTCGGTGTCATAGGCCAGCACCCAAAATAAATTGCCCAGCACCAGCCACAGTGCCAACCACGGCACTTGGCCACGCACAGCGGCAAACGCCATGGGAATGCCCAAACTAAAGGCCACGCCCAACACCGCCTGCGGCATCGAAAAAAACCGCTTGGCATAGGGATAAAACAGCGTCACGGCCAGCGCTGGAAAGGCCCAAGCAATGGTCAGCGCGTTGGTGGTGAGCACCAATCCAAACGCCGCCAAAGCCAACACCGCGCCCACGGCCAGCGCCTCTTTCACCGAGATGCGCCCCGATGTAACAGGGCGGTTTACTGTGCGCTTGACATGGCGGTCAAATTCGCGGTCAGCGACATCGTTGATGCAGCAGCCAGCGCTGCGCATCAAGACGGTGCCCAGCGTGAACACCGCCAGCAAATGCCAGCCCGGAAACCCATCCGCCGCCACCCACAGCGCCGCCAGCGTCGGCCACAGCAACAACAACCAGCCAGCAGGGCGGCTCCAGCGGATCAGGTCAAGGTAGCGGTAGAGGTATGGGGCAAGGCGGTGGCAAGCGGCACAGGGCATGGCAAATAGCAGGTTTATTCTTCCAGCAGCGAGCGCAGCATCCACGCGGTTTGCTCGTGTACCGTCATGCGCTGGGTCAGCAGGTCGCAGGTGGGCTCGTCGCCGACTTTATCGGCCACGGGGAACAGCTCGCGCGCAGTGCGGGCGACGGCTTCGTGGCCTTTGACCAAAATGCGCACCATCTCCAGCGCCTTGGGCGGCTGCGAGGGCGCGTCGGCAATGCTGGCCAGTTTGCCAAAGTCGGCGTATGAACCCGGCGCTACATGGCCCAGCGAGCGCACACGCTCGGCAATCGGATCGACTGCGTTCCACAGCTCGGTGTACTGGCCCATAAACATCAGGTGCAGCGTGTTGAACATCGGCCCCGTGACGTTCCAATGAAAGTTGTGCGTTGTCAGGTACAGCGTGTGGGTGTCGGCCAGCAGGTGCGACAGGCCTTTGGCAATCGCAGCGCGGTCTTTGTCGCTGATACCAATGTTGATAGCGCTGCTGGGGGTGGACGCTTTGGCAGCAGATTTGGTCGCGGATTTAGCTTTAGTAGCCATGATGGTGTCCTCGTAGCGGGTGAATAAAAAATCTGCACACGTCGATCGCGTCAGACCCATTGAAAACTTACTGTAGCGCACAGCGGGCGCTGACGTTGTAAGCGCTCAAGCCGTTTTTACGCCATTGAAGCGCCCGACGCCACGCGCACCACACCCGCCAGCGCACAGGCATAAATG
>CAIRYF010000006.1 GCA_903882725.1 uncultured Simplicispira sp. | reverse complement strand
GTGTCCGGCTTGCGCGACAGCAAGAAGAAACGCACGGCGTCTTTGCTGGTCCATTCGATCAAATCGCGCAGCGTGACGTAAGAGCCAGCGCGCTTGCTGATTTTGACTTCTTCGCCGCCCTTGACCACGCGCACCATGGTGTGCAGCACATAGTCAGGGTAGCCCTTGGGAATGCCGACATCGGCCGCTTGCAGGCCAGCGCGCACGCGGGCAATAGTGCCGTGGTGGTCGGTGCCTTGGATGTTGACGACTTTGCTGTAGCCGCGCTCCCACTTGGCAATGTGGTAGGCCACGTCGGGGACAAAGTAGGTGTAGCTGCCGTCTTGCTTGCGCATCACCCGGTCTTTGTCGTCGCCGTAGTCGGTGCTTTTGAGCCACAGCGCGCCGTCTTGCTCATAGGTTTTGCCGTTGGCGACCAGCTTGCCCACCGTGGCATCGACGCGGCCACTGGTGTACAGGCTCGATTCGAGGTAGTACTCGTCAAACCGCAGGTTAAACGCCTGCAAAT
The DNA here is from genome assembly GCA_903882725.1 of uncultured Simplicispira sp. GTDB lineage: Bacteria > Pseudomonadota > Gammaproteobacteria > Burkholderiales > Burkholderiaceae_C > Simplicispira. The sequence goes on along the minus strand of CAIRYF010000006.1, from coordinate 8,759 downwards.
CTTTGTCTTGCTCGTTGCGCAAATAAGCGACGGCAAATTGGCGGATGGACTCCACGTCCTCGACATCACCGCTGGCGGTGAAGGCGCGGTCGTCGGCTTTGACGGTTTTTTGCGCCAAAAAATCGTTGGCAATGTCTTGGATGTAGTTGCCGTTGTAGAAGGCTTTGCTGGCTGGGTTTTCAGGATCGACAGGCCAACAGTCGTCGCCGGGCTTGAAGCCTTTGGCGCGCAGTTGCGTGCTGCGGGTCAGCGTTTGGATTTGCACACCAGCGTCGTTGTAATAAAACTCGCGGTGGACGCTCCAGCCCTGCGTGGTGAACAGGTTGCAAATGGCGTCGCCCAGCGCGGCTTGGCGACCATGGCCCACGTGCAGCGGGCCGGTCGGGTTGGCTGAGACAAATTCAACCAGCACCTTCTTTCCCCGTTCGGGCTGATAGCCAAAGCGTGTGCCACTGGTCAACACTTCGCGCACCACTTCTTGTTTGGCGGTGGGTTTGAGGCGGATGTTGATAAAACCCGGGCCGGCGATGTCGATATCTGACACCCAGCGCTGAAATGCTGGCGCGGCCAGCAAGGCGCTGCGCAGGGTTTCGGCCACTTGGCGCGGGTTGAGTTTGAGCGGTTTGGCCAGCTGCATCGCCGCCGTGCAGGCAAAGTCACCGTGCGCAGCGACTTTGGGCGATTCAAAAGCAGCGCGGGCAGCGCCGCCAGGGGCGAGGGCGTCGAGTTCGGCGGCAAGAGCGGCCAAGAGTTCTTGTTTGACAGAAAGCATCAGCGGATTTTACGGGGCTGGCTGCTGGCAACCGGCCAGTGTGCGGCGCGGCGTTGTTTCTGGCGGCTGCGGCACCGATCGCCACAGGCTCCAGGCAATGCCTTGCTGTACCAACACCCAGCCGGGGGCAATTTTTTGCGGCGCTACATCATTGGGCGCTACCAGCCAACGGCCCGGCTGTTGTACGGCCCAAGTCTGCACCTGGGGCTGTTGCAGTACCGCACCAGCAGCGGCATCAAACGCCGTACCCTCAAACAACTCACGCCCCCAACCATCGCCTGCCACTTGGCGCTCTGTCAGCCAATCTTGCAGCACCACCATGGGCTGCACCGACCGAATATAAAACGGCAATTCATAGGGATAGCCGCCCACGGCATACACCGTGTCGGTCGGCGCTGCTTGGCAAGCCAAGGTGCGCGCAATGTCTTGCACGCTATGGCGGGCCGAATAGCGTCCGCCAACCACGGTAAACGCCACACCCAAAGCCAGCGCCAGCACACTGAGGCCGACAAACCAGCTGCGCTCGGCGCGGCATCCACCCAACCAACGCGACCAACCCAGCGCCGCCAGCAAACACAGCGGCGGCAACACCGGCAGTGCATAGCCAACGATTTTGGAGCTGGGCACCGAGAAGAAGCCGACGATGGCGACAATCCAAATCCAGCACAACAGCCACACTGATTTAGCTATCGAATCAATAGCTGTATCCGCTTGCTGCACAGGCGCTTTGAGCTGATTTAATATAAAAATGAACCACGGAAAAAACAAGCCTACCAGCACCGGCAAATAAAACCACGCCGGACGGACATTGTTGAACGTGGTGCCGGTATAGCGGCCAAACTGCTGCACGCCAAACAAATAATCAAACAAGCCCGGGTACTTCAGCTCTGCCAGCACGAACCACGGCAGGGCGATGGTGGCAAAAATTACCAAGCCACTGAGCCACGGTAGGCGCAGCACTTTGCTCCACTGGCGTGTGGCCAACAGCCACAGCAGCAGCACCAGTCCTGGCAAGGCCAAGCCAATCAATCCCTTGGCCAGCACACCCAAAGCACAGGCAGCAAAACCCAGCCGTGCCCAACCAGCATGGGGACGCTCGCCATGTAAAAAAGCCAGCGCAAAGCTCCAAATAGTGACGCCAATCCACGCCGCCACCAACATATCGTGATTGAGATACTGCCCTGCCGCCAAAAACGACAGGCTGGTGCCCAGCATCAGCGCCGCGCGGCGCGCTACAGCGGGGCTGCTGACACGCCGCGCCGTCAGGTACACGGTAAGCAGCATCAGCCCGGCGTGGACGGCTGGCACCAGGCGCGCCGACCACGCCCCAACGCCAAACACAGCCATCGACGCCGCCTGCAGCCAATGCAGCAACGGTGGTTTATGAAAAAACGCGATGCCATTGAGGCGTGGCGTCAGCCAGTCCCCAGACATCAACATCCAGCGGCCAACCTCGATATAACGCCCCTCATCGGGCAAGGCCAGCGGACGCACGGCGGCCAGCACCAGCAGCAAGGCCCACAGGGTGCCCAGCAGCAAATAGGTTTTTTTGTTGTCTGTCATATCAAGGTGGCGCTTGCGCCAAAAGGCCGTCCACCGACGGCTTGGAGAGGCGCTATCGGATTGGAGGTGCAAAAGTATCGGCGGATTCTACGAGGCAGGCTGCTGCCATTAACCTTTCTGGCGCAAGCCCCAATCGGCAAGGCCGGTATATTGCGCCCCCGTATGACACAGATTTTTTCACTGACCGCCCTGGGCTTGGCTTTGGCGCTGGGGTCAGCCCACGCCCAGACGCTAGCCTCGGTATCCGCCAGCGCTGCGATAGTGACGCCAACCAGTTCTGCATTGGCCAGCGCGACCACAGCAGCCACCGCTATAACCCCAGCCACCGCCACCGCCGCCGCGCCGCGCCCGACGTACCGCACTAGCCGCCCGCGCGGCCAAGTGGTGCAGCGGATAAAGCCCGCCAAAATTTGCAATGTCCTTGTAAATGCTGAAAAAGGAGAAGTCCGTACTGCCTCGCTCAGTGCCTGCATCAAAAACTAAACGCAGCCTCGACCGCCGCCCCGCCCGCCCCTCACCCGCCGCGCGCCAAAAACACCGCCAACACTGCCACCACTGGCAAAATGTGCGACTGCACCATGATCAGTCGGCGGGTGTTGCGCACCTGCACCGCGCCGGGCAGGCTGCCATTGGCGCGCAGGGCACGGCGCCAGCGGCGAAACGCCAGCGTCGGCGCTATCGACAACAGCAGCATCGCCAGCACCAGCGTCAGCTTGGCGTGCAGCAGTGGCTGCGACCAGTACCACGACGTGCCTTTAATGCCCCAAAAAATGCGTGCCAATCCGCTGGCCAGCAGCGTCACCACGGTAATTTGGTAGATCACATCCAACCGCACCAAGCGCTCGACCACCGCAGCGTTCATCCATTCAATGCGGCACAGGGCAGCTTGGCTGCTCATAAACGTCACCAGCGCCAAAATTGCCACCAAGTGGGTGCTGGCTAAAAAAGCTTCTAAGGTCATAAGATTTTCTCGGCGAGATCAACAGAAAAACCCGCTGTCAGCGGTGCCAGCGCGCCCCGGGTCTTCCAAAAATCGGGCTGACTGTAGTGCAGTTTCAGGTAGTCAATCCACAGGCGCACACGCAGCGGCAGGTGTTTGGCGTGCGGAAACACTACATACACGCCGTTGGGCGGTGCAGCAAACTCTTCCAGCACTGCCACCAACTGGCCGCTGGCAATTTCATTTTCAACCTCCCAAGTGCTGCGCCAGGCAATGCCAAAACCGGCCAAGCACCAGTCATACAGCACCTGCCCATCCGAGCAGTCCAGCGGGCCCACCGGGCGGATATGCACCAGCTCACCGTGGGCGTGGGCGCTGGCAGCCGCACTGGCTGGCGCAGTGCTGACCGTCGGCGGCAAACGAAACGCCCAGCCGCGTGTTTGCGAGGCATCACTCGACAACACCAAGCAGTCATGCTGCGCCAACTCGCTGGGGTGGCGCGGCACGCCCCGGCGCTGCAAATAGTGCGGCGCAGCCACGCACAGGCGGCGGTTTTCGGCAATGCGCACGCTAACCAATGACGAGTCGGGCAAGTCGCCGACACGCACGGCACAGTCAAAACCTTCGGCGGTCAAGTCAACCACGCGGTCGCTCAAGTTCAGCGAAATCACCACCTGCGGGTGCAGCGCACGAAAGCGTGGTACCAGCGGCGCGACATGGCGTCGGCCAAAACCGGCCGGTGCCGTCAAGCGCAAATGGCCGCTGGCGCGGATGCCGCCGGCAGAGACGCTGGCCTCGGCATTGGCCACGTCGGCCAGCAGCTTGTGGCAGTCCTCCAAAAAAGCGCTGCCCTCGTGCGTCAGGCTGATGCGCCGGGTGGTGCGTACCAGCAGCTTGACGCCTAAATGCTCTTCGAGCGCATCCAACCGCCGCCCCATGACGGCTGCTGCCACGCCCTCGGCACGCGCCGCCGCCGTCAGGCTGCCGCGCGTGGCCACCGACACAAAAGATTCATACGCCTTGAGCTTGTCCATAGGCGCCGATTATGCGGATGCCCACATCAGGCAACGCGCATCGGATAATGCGCGCTGCTCAGGTTGTAAGAAGCACCTTGGTAGGTAGCTCATTTCAGGAAGGATGCGTTTGATGATGCCGCGCCGCACGCTGCTGCTGTTGACCGCTGGCGTGCTGGCGCTGCACTGGCTGGCGCTGGCGGGGGTGCCGCTACAGTCGCATACGCCACTGCACACGCCGGGGTCTGTGTTCAGCACCCGCACGCTGGCTGCGGCTGCACCTGCACCTGCACCGCCGCCGACACAAGTTGCCGCCGCTGCAGCACCCACAACGGCACTACCGCCACCAAAACGCCACACCCCGCCGGTGCGCAAAGAGCCTGCCGTGCGAACTCCAGCTCCAACTCCAACTCCACAACCAAAAGAGGTGAGCGCCCTGGCAGCGCCTGAAGCCATAGAAATACAAGAAACACAAGAAATAGCAGAAGCAACAGAAACAACAAAGACAGTGCCAACGGTAGAAGCCGCAGCCGCAGTCGAAGTCGAAGTCGCCAGTAACGCCATTGACATCGAGCCGCCCGGCGCTGTCGCCCGCAGCGGCCCCAGCGCAACACCTGCGGTACACATTCCTGCACCACAACGGCTGCAATTTGATGTCAGCGGCGAGGTCAAAAAATTTCACTACAGCGCCCGCGCCGAGTTGCTGTGGCAGCACGACGGCCAGCAGTACCAAGCGCGCCAAGAAATCAGCATTTTATTTTTGGGCACGCGCACGCAAACCAGCGCTGGGGCCATCAGCGAGGGCGGTTTGCGACCGCAGCGCTTTGCCGATCGCTCGCGCAGCGAGCAAGCTGCGCACTTCGACTATGCCCAAGGCCAAGTTACCTTCAGCGCCAACACGCCCGCTGCGCCGATGGTGACAGGCACGCAAGACCGACTCAGCGTATTCATCCAACTGGGCGCGCTGCTGGCGGCAGAGCCCGAGCGCTATCTGCCCGGCACACGCATCAGCTTGGCCACCGTGGGCGCGCGCACGGCCGACGTGTGGGCGTTTACCGTGGAAAAAGAAGAAACGCTGGATTTGCCCGCTGGCACCATCAGCGCCCGCAAACTGCAACGCCTGCCGCGCCGCGATCACGATTACGATCAAAAAGCCGAACTGTGGCTGGCACCGTCACTGGGCTATTTGCCGGTGCGCATCCGCATCACCCAGGCCAATGGCGACTTTGCTGACCTGCGCTTGCGCAGCCATGCACCGCCCTAAGGCTTGGGGGATACTCTGGGTAAAACCGCATAGCAGTGCAGGACTTGAACTGCGCATTTCTGCTGTCATCTGACAAGTATGCCGAACAGGGAGAACTCAATGCAAATGCTCTACGACTCAGAATCTTTTGTGGTTGTCCATATGCTGCCAGACGTCTTGGTGCCCGTTCCTGTGGCCGACGCCGCAGAACCAGTGCCGCAACTTGCCCGCCACGGCTTCCAAATTGTTGACAAACGCTCGGGCAAAGAGCTGTATCTGGACGGTTCGTGGGCGGAGATGTTCCAGCAAAAAATCTTGGCGTGGCAGCGCGATGCGCCAACCCAAGAAGAGGTTGAAGAAACGCTGGACCGCTACACCGGCCTAGCGCAAAACCCAGTGGTGGTGCATTGATGAACACCCAATCTGCGCATTCCCCCTGCTAGGCGAGGTGGCCGCAACGCAGCATTAAGGCAAAGCTGAATCGCCAAGAGCGGTCTAGCGCAGGCTGTTGGTTTTTGCCTTTGCAGCGGACTTTCGGGTATGTTCCTCAGTCCCCTGCGCATCCACATAGGCCCGCACCGTCTCCAACGTAGCACCGCCCACACCTCCGACAAAATGGGGCCAGACCAAAGTGTTTTTGCAATACAAAGCACGCCGTCAGGGCAAGCCTTTGACCCAAGACCCCATGGCCCCATGCATCCATCTCCTTTACCTCCAACCGCGCGCACCTGGGTAGAGTCTGGCTCGCCAGCGTATCGGCGCATCAGTTTGGCGCTTTTTTTGGCGGGCTTTGCCACCTTCTCGCTGCTGTATTGCGTGCAGCCGGTATTGCCGCAGCTGGCGCAGTATTTCAGCTTGGGGGCGGCGGGCAGTTCTTTGGCGCTGTCGGTCAGTACCGGCTGCTTGGCGGCAGCGATTTTTGTCGCTGGGGCGCTGTCGGAGGGGCGTGATAAACGCCGTTTGATGTTTGCCTCGATGGCGCTGGCGGCGCTGTGCAACTTGGGTGCAGCGTTGGCACCAAGCTGGGGGCTGCTGCTGACGGCGCGGGCGCTGGAGGGAATTTTGCTCGGCGGTGTGCCCGCTGTGGCCATGGCCTATTTGTCAGACGAAATCCATCCGCGCGGGCTGGGTTTTGCCATGGGCTTGTATGTTGGCGGCACGGCGTTTGGGGGCATGGCCGGGCGCATTGGCATGAGTGCATTGGCCGACCAATTTGGCTGGCGTGTGGCCATGGGCACCATCAGCGCACTGGGGCTGCTGTCTGCTGTCGGCTTTGTGCTGCTGCTGCCGCGCTGCCGACGGGTATCTGCCGCTGGCGCTGCATCGGCCACCCAGCGGCCATCTTTGGGCTTGGCGCACCACGTGCGCGCTTGGCGCACGCACCTGCAAACGCCGGGTTTGCTGCCCTTGTTTTTGCTGGGCTTTGCACTGATGGGGGTGTTTGTCTCGCTGTTCAACTACGCCGGTTTTTGGCTGGCTGGCGCGCCGTATGGCCTGAGCCAAACGCACATCGGGCTGATCTTTAGCGTCTATCTGTTTGGCATGGTGGCCTCGCCAGCGGCGGGCGCTTTGGCCGACCGCTGGGGGCGCGGGCCGGTGCTGGTGGGCGGCGTGGCGCTGATGTCTGCCGGGGTGATGCTGACGCTGGCGGCACCGCTGTGGGCGGTGATTGCCGGTATTGCGGTACTGACGTTTGGTTTTTTTGTCGCCCACGCGGTGGCCAGCAGCTGGGTGGGGCAGCTGGCGCTGCATTCCAAGGGCCATGCGTCTTCGCTGTACTTGCTGGCCTATTACGTGGGTTCGAGCGTACTGGGTTCTGCTGGCGGCTGGTTTTGGGAGCACGGACGCTGGCCGACGCTGGTGGTGTTTTCTTTGGTGCTGCTGGCAGGAGCACTGGCGCTGGCGCTGCGCCTGCGCCGTTTAGCGCCGATATAATCGCCAGCTCTCCTGAGGAGCGTTGCAACGTCCCCCCACTGCGGGCGGGCGTGAGGCTCGGGAGGCCGGGCTTGTCCCGCTTTGCAACGACGCTCATCCACTTGGCGTGTGATGGGCTTGGGTCTTTATGGCACAGGGCTTTGAGTGCGGCAGGTGGCGTTTCACCACATTGCACCTTTGCTTTTGGAGTCGCTCCATGAACGTCCGTAACACCGTTTCCCCCACCACTGACTGCGCCATCGACTGCGCTATCGCCGACATTGCCTTGGCCAGCTGGGGCCACAAAGAAATCCGCATCGCCGAGACCGAGATGCCCGGTCTGATGGCCATCCGCGAAGAATTTGCTGGTGCCCAACCCCTCAAAGGGGCGCGCGTTACTGGTTCGCTGCACATGACGATCCAGACTGCCGTGCTGATCGAGACGCTCCAAGCGCTGGGCGCGCAAGTGCGCTGGGCCTCGTGCAACATTTTCAGCACCCAAGACCACGCCGCCGCCGCCATTGCCGCCAATGGCACGCCGGTGTTTGCCATCAAGGGCGAGTCGCTGGCCGACTACTGGGACTACACCCACCGCATCTTTGAATTTGGCACCGCTGGCACCGAAGGCGAAGGCCCGAACATGATTTTGGACGATGGCGGCGATGCCACCATGCTGATGCACCTGGGCCAAAAGGCCGAAAAAGACCTGTCGGTGCTGGACAAACCCACCAGCGAAGAAGAAACCATTTTGTTCGCCGCCATCCGCGCCAAGCTGGCTGTGGACGCCACTTGGTACACGCGCAAGTCGGCGCACATCATCGGCGTGACCGAAGAGACCACCACCGGCGTTCACCGCCTGAACGAAATGAGCGCCAAGGGCACACTGCTGTTTCGCGCAATCAACGTCAACGACTCGGTGACCAAATCGAAGTTTGACAACCTCTACGGCTGCCGCGAGTCGCTGGTGGACGGCATCAAGCGCGCCACCGACGTGATGATTGCGGGCAAGGTGGCTTGCGTGGCCGGTTATGGCGATGTTGGCAAAGGCTCTGCGCAAGCGCTGCGCGCGCTCTCGGCCCAAGTGTGGGTGACGGAGATTGACCCGATCAACGCACTGCAAGCGGCCATGGAAGGCTACAAAGTGGTGACGATGGAATACGCCGCCGACAAGGCCGACATCTTCGTCACCACCACCGGCAACCGCGACGTTATTCGCCACGAGCACATGGCTGCCATGAAAGACCAAGCCATCGTCTGCAACATCGGCCACTTTGATAATGAAATTGATGTGGCGTCGATTGAAAAGTACCAGTG
>CAIRYF010000005.1 GCA_903882725.1 uncultured Simplicispira sp. | reverse complement strand
GCCGCCGGTCGAGCCCTTGCCAAACAGCATCGAGGCCGAGCCTTTGAGCACTTCAACCCTGTCCAAATTGAAGGTGTCGCGCTCGTACAGCGGCGCGTCTTTCATGCCGTCGGTGTAAATGTCACCCGCTTGGCCCAGTGAGAAGCCGCGCAGGCGCACATCTTCTTCGCCGGTTTCGCCTGCCTGAAAGGTCACACCGGCGGTGGTGCGCAGCACGTCGCGAAAGTCGTCTTGGTTGCGGTCGTTCATCAGCTTTTCGGTGAACACGGTGACCGACTGCGGAATGTCGCGAATGTCTTGCTTGCCTTTACCAACGGTGGTCGTTTTGACACGCAGGGTGTCTTTGCTTTGGATTTCGGCACTTTCTTTCACCGTCACAGTCGAGAGCGTGGCCGTAGCGGGGGTCGCTGCCGGGGCGCTTTGTGCCCAGCTACCGACCGATGCCGCCAGCATCAACGCACCCAAGGGCAGCATCACTTTGTCGGTGTACAGGACTGGTGCGGGGGCAAGGGCGGGTTGTGCAAAAAGCAGGGCGGTGCAGTGGTGCGAAGCGCGTGAATGGGCCAATTGAGTCTCCGTCAAATGAGAATTTGATGTTGGCGCAGTGAACGCACCAACAGAAAAACGAGGCAGTGGCTAGAAAATTGGCTGTGCATCGGCGATATGCTCAATGATAAACCAATTGATACTCATTCTTATTGGCAATGCGCATAAAACAACATTTTGTCTCTGAGCAGACAAAAAAAGTCTCGGCTTTTTTTCCCGAGCCCTCAAGCCCGGGTGGCCATATGGGGCTACTACAGCGCTGCCAAGTCCGACGCAGCGGTGTGCAAGGGGAGGTCGCCAACTGACAGCTCGTAGAGCACGCCTTGGCGTAAAGCCCCTTGAACCACGTGCAGGGTGTCGATGTCAAGCAGATCAAACACCGCCCGCAAAACGCTGATGCCACCAATCATCGGACGGCGGCTTTCTTTCAGGTGTGCCAAGTGAATGTTGCTCTGAGCAAGCAGCAAGTGCGCTTGCAGCCAGCCAAGGTCTGCGCGGGTGATGCTCCCTGCGGGGCGGCCTGCGCTGGTCAAAATGTCGTGGGCAGCAGTGACCGTGCCTGATGAACCATAGGCAACTTCCCAAGCAGTACGGTGGTACACGGCAAGTGCTGGCTCCAAGGCAGCTCGGGCTGAATCCTGTGCGCTAGCAAAGGCTTGTGGAGTCAGTTGGCCATCGGCAAAGTAGCGCATTGACCACGCCACGCTACCCACCGGAAACGAGACCACGGCGTGTGCGGTGTATTGCTGACCCAAGATCAGCTCGGTAGATCGCCCCCCGATATCGAGCACCAAGCGCCGCTCATTCGACGCAGGCAGCAGCCGCGCCACACCTTGGTAAACCAGCTGCGCTTCTTCGGTGCCTGAGAGCACGTCGATAGGGTGCCCTAAAACGGCGCTGCCATGCTGTAAAAAAACGCTGCGGTTACGCGCTTGGCGCAATGTTTGCGTGGCTATGGCCCGCACTCGGATGCAGGGAAAGCCTGCCAAACACTGTGCAAACCGTGCCAAGCATTCCCAGCCGCGCTGCATGGCTGCCAGGCTCAAATCGCCGTTGTCATCCAAGCCATTGCCTTGGCGCACGATTTCTTTCAGGTACTGCACACGCTCTATGCGGCCATCTTCGCAGCGGCTTATTTCAAGGCGAAAACAGTTCGATCCTAAATCGATAGCGGCAAGCAAGGGCGCGTGGTGCATGGCGGTGTGCTGAGGGTGCCAAGGGTAGGCTGGGCAGCATAGCACTGGTGCCACCAATTGGCTAAAACTGGCTATTTTGCTATTAAAAAATGAGCTTATAGCGCTTATGTATAAACAGATTGAGATGCTTTTCATACTGAAGATGAGCTTTTACAAGCGCTAGCTGCTATGCTTTTTGCTATCGTGACAAAATTTTTCAGTGTCACAGTGCTGTCATGAAAGCTTTTTAAAGTGACTTCAGTTCTACTTTTTTAACAAAAGGCGTTTGTATGCAACTGTCTGTGATGCGAATTTTGGTGGCGGGTGTGCTCTCTGCAGGGAGCGCCTGTGGCGCTTGGGCGCAGCAAGAAGCAACGGGCGCTGGCGCCAGTTTTCCGGCACCGCTGTACGCTAAGTGGGCGTCTGATTACTACAAGGCCACGGGCGTAAAAATCAACTACCAGTCGGTCGGATCAGGCGCTGGTCTGCGTCAAATTGACGCTAAGACGGTGGACTTTGGTGCCTCTGACGCACCTTTAAAAGATGAAGACTTGGCCAAGAAGGGCCTGATGCAATTTCCCACCGTGATCGGCGGCATCGTGCCGGTGGTGAATATCAAGGGCATCGCACCGGGCCAGCTCAAGCTCAACGGCCAAGTGCTAGGCGACATTTACTTGGGCAAGATCACCCAATGGAACGATGCGGCCATCACCGCACTGAACCCCGGCCTGGCGCTGCCAGATGCAGCTATCGCCCCAGTGCGCCGGGCCGATGGCTCAGGCACCACCTTTGGCTTTACCAACTACCTTAGCAAGGTCAACGCTACGTGGAAAACCCAAGTCGGTGAGGGCACGGCAGTGAACTGGCCCACCGGCGCAGGCGGCAAGGGCAACGAGGGCGTGGCCGCTTTTGTTGGGCGTCTACCCAACTCGGTGGGTTATGTCGAATACGCCTACGTCAAGCAAAACAAGATGACCTACGCGCTGCTACAAAACAGCACTGGTGCCTTTGTGGCACCAACGGAAGACTCGTTCAAGGCAGCCGCAGCGGGTGCTGACTGGGTCAAGAGTTTCTACCAAATTCTGACCAATCAGCCCGGCGCGGGTGCCTGGCCCATCACCTCAGCCACCTTTATTCTGATGCACAAGGTACAAGAAAAGCCCGCACAGGCGAGTGCATCACTGAAGTTCTTTGCCTGGGCCTATGCCTCGGGCGACGCCACGGCGTCAAACCTAGACTATGTGCCCATGCCCGACGTCGTGAAAACCCAAATCATCAAAGCCTGGGGCGATAGCATCAAGGACACTTCGGGCAAGGCCATTGCACTGAAGTGATACGTGGGGTCGGCAGTGTGCCGACCTTTTTTTGTTTCTCTCTCAAGGCCATCCTGTGTCCACACCTTTGCCCTTGCGCCAACCTTTGCCTTCTGCTGCAGCAGGATTCGCCCCCCCCAAAAACATACCGCCAGCCCAGCGCCCGCTGATTTCTGGCGCGCTGGCCGATCGCATTTTTGGCTGGTTTGCTTGTGGCGCAGCCTTGCTCACGCTGGCCTTGCTGATCGGCATCTTGGCCTCGCTGGTAATGGGCGCTTGGCCGTCTATCGCCAAATATGGCCTGGGGTTTTTCACCAGCAGCGTCTGGGATCCGGTGCAAAACGAGTACGGCGGCTTGGTCATGATTTATGGCACGCTGGCCACCTCACTGATTGCCCTGCTGATTGCGGT
>CAIRYF010000004.1 GCA_903882725.1 uncultured Simplicispira sp. | reverse complement strand
GGCCTGCGCGGCGGGTGCCGGTGGTGGCACCACCGTCTGCAAACTGTCTTGGGCTGGGCGTCCCGGCACCGGCTCATCGGCCAAACGCAGCTGCAAGCGCTGTAAAAACGCGCCGTTGTCCGCGTGCTGCGCCAGCTCTGGCGAGCGCAGCACATCGCCAACCAAGTGATAGAGGTTCCATGTAGAACGCCCATCCTCGTCGTGGGCACACTGCATCGCCTGCTCCCAAGCGCCGCCCTCCAATTGCCCATCGGCCAAAGCCGATAGCTGCTCTCGTTGCGTCAGATTTTTATCCATGGTGTCACCTATCAGCCTGTCAACCTATCCAATTACCAACCACCCAAGTCACCGTCACCCAAGTCACCCCAACTACCAACGCTTGCCCATCTGATTTTCTAGCAGTGGGCGCACCCGCGCTGAAATCGCCTCGCGCGCCCGAAAAATACGTGAGCGCACCGTGCCAATCGGGCATTCCATGGCAGTGGCAATTTCTTCGTAGCTCAAGCCCTCAATCTCGCGCAGCGTCACGGCTTGGCGCAAGTCTTCGGGCAAAGCCTCCATGGCGGCGTTGACGGCTTGGGCAATTTCTCGCGCCGCCAACACGGTTTCGGGGGTTTCTTCGCTGATTAGTTCGCGCTCAAAGCGGGAAGTTTCATCGTCTTGGTCGCTGCCGCGCATTGCGCCCTCGTACATCACCGGATTGCGCTTCATGTCCAGCAACGCCTTCTTGGCGGTATTGACGGCAATGCGGTACAGCCAGGTGTAGAACTGCGCCTCGCCACGGAACTGGTGCAAGGCGCGATAGGCGCGAATAAAAGTTTCTTGGGCAATGTCTTGCACCAAGTCGGTGTCGCGCACCATGCGGCCAATCAGCCGCTCGATGCGCCGCTGGTACTTGATCACCAGCAACTCATAGGCCCGCTGATCGCCCGCGACGGTGCGTTCGACCAGTTGAAAATCGGTATCCGTATCCTTATGCGTATCTGTATTGGGAGTGGGCAAGGGCGGATGAAGGTCGGCTGAAGGAGGAGCGGTCATGGGGTCAAAAATTGTCACGCCTGCGGGTCGCTGTGCGGCGCAAAGCTGCCGGCGTCAGGGCTGCCAGACCCAGCGCGCGAATATACCGCACGGCGCAGGTCGTTCCACAGCAGCGGCTGGCTGCGCCGCTCCAGCCATAACCACAGCGGCGGGCCAGACGCAGGCCGCAAATGCAGCCATAACAGGTGTTGTAAATCCAGAGGAACTTGCAAACAGGTGCAGGGCGCGTGCAGGCGCTGCGGGAGGAAAGATTCAGAAGATTCAGAAGATTCCAGCACCCAGTCGATGCCGCTCCACACCAGCGTGCCGCGCGGAGCACTGCGCCAAAACCAAGCCGCTGACAGACTGCACAGCAGCCAAAGCGCCCCGGCGGTGGCCATCCAGAGCCACTGCGCGCCAGCACCCCACCACGCCCAAGCCAGCAGCGCCGCAGCACCAGCGAAGGAATAAACCGCCAAAGCAGCGGCCAACCAGCGGCTGCGCACCACCGGGTAACGTACCGGCGGTGCAGTAGCAGCGCTCAAACCCGCTTAAAAATCAACGTGCCGTTGGTGCCACCAAAACCAAAATTGTTTTTCATGGCGATGTCCATCTTTTGGTCGCGCGCGGTGTTGGCACAAAAGTCCAAATCGCACGCGGGGTCTTGGCTGTCCAAGTTGATGGTGGGCGGCACTTTTTGGTGGTAGAGCGCCAGCACGGTAAAGATGCTCTCAATACCGCCAGCGCCGCCGAGCAAATGCCCGGTCATCGACTTGGTGGAACTGATCACCGTGTGGTGAGCGTGATCGCCCAGC
>CAIRYF010000003.1 GCA_903882725.1 uncultured Simplicispira sp. | reverse complement strand
ATTTGCGCACTTCACCGGCAATCAAGCCTAGGCACGCTGTGCCGCCCGCAGGCCCTTCGGCGCTGTGGTCGAGCAGCATTTGCATTCCGACACAGACGCCAAACAGCGGCTTGCTGGCGGCCGCTTCCAGCACCGACTCTTGCAGGCCCGAGGCACGCAGCTCGGCCATGCAGTCGGGCATGGCACCCTGGCCGGGCAGCACCACGCGGCTGGCTGCGCGCACTTCTTCGGGGCGCGAGGTGACCAGCACCTGCCAGTCGCTGCCCTGCGCTGCCGCCTGCATCGCCTGCGACACCGAGCGCAAATTGCCCATGCCGTAATCAACAAGCGCTACCGTGTTTACTATCTTATTCATAGCTATTAGCGCTTATCCAGCAAGGGCTTGAGGCTGTTTTGACCAGAATTCATCAAAGACTGCCCTTGGTCGATGGAATGGTGCCCGCAGCGCGCACGTCGCGCTCAACGGCACAGCGCAGCGCACGGGCAAAGGCTTTAAAGGCGGTTTCGCACTGGTGGTGGGCGTTGATGCCGCGCAGGTTGTCGATGTGCAGCGTGGCACCGGCGTGGTTGACAAAGCCTTGAAAAAATTCGTGCGCCAGTTGGGTATCGAACTGGCCAATCATGCCGCTGGTGAACGGGATGTTTTGCACCAAGCCGGGCCTGCCAGACAGGTCGATGACGACGCGCGTCAGCGCCTCGTCCAGTGGCACGTAGGCATGGCCGTAGCGGCGCAGGCCTTTTTTGTCGCCGACAGCGCGGGCGACGGCTTGGCCAAAGCTGATGCCGACGTCTTCTACCGTGTGATGGCCGTCGATGTGCAGGTCGCCATCGCAATCGACTTCAAGGTCAATCAGGCCGTGGCGGGCAATTTGCTCCAGCATATGGTCAAAAAAACCGATACCGGTGCGCAGGTGCGACTGACCGCTGCCGTCCAAGTTGATGCGCACGGTGATGCGCGTCTCGGCAGTATGGCGGCTGACTTCAGCGATGCGGTCGGTAGCGGAGGAGGGAACGAGAGCGGAGGAGGTCATAGTGATGCCTGTAGTGCGGCCAACATAAGCGCGTTGTCATCGGCACTGCCCACGGTGAGCCGCAGGCACTGCGCCAGGGAGGGGTGCATTGTAGAAACGTTCTTAACGAGCACCTTGCGTGCCTTCATGCCCGCATAGGTGCGGGCGGCGTCGGGTACGCGCACCAGCACCATGTTGGCCTCGCTGTCCCAGCATTTTTCAATGCCGGGCATTTGGCGCAGGGCGGCAATGAGCGCAGCGCGCTGGGTGCGCAACTCTGCTGCTTGGGCGGCAAAGATGTCGGCGTGCTCCAGCGCAAACAGCGCCGCTTCGGCGTTGAGTACGCTGATGTTGTAGGGTGGGCGTACTTTGTCGATTTCGGCCACCAAGGCTGTCGGGCCTATCAAGTAGCCCAAGCGCACGCCAGCCAAGCCAAATTTGCTCAAGGTGCGCATCAGCAGCACATGGCCGTTGCGCTCAGGCTCGGCGCGGATGCGGTCCAGCCAAGTGCGGCTGGCAAACGGCTGGTAGGCCTCGTCGATGGCGACGATGCCGCCTTGTGCGGCTACGGCGTCGATGATGCGCTGCACCACCGCTTCGTCCCACAGCGTGGCGGTGGGGTTGTTGGGGTAGGCGATGTAGGTGATGGCCGGGCGGTGCTCGGCAATGGCGGCCAGCATGGCGGCCTCGTCCAGCTCAAAGTCAGCAGTCAATGGCACGCCGACAAACTCCAGCCCTTGCAGCTGTGCGCTCATGGCGTACATCACAAAGCCCGGCAGTGGTGCCAGCACCTTGGCACCCGGCTGCGCGCAGGCCAGCGCCAGCAGACTGATCAGCTCGTCCGAGCCGTTGCCCAGCACCACGCTGCAGCCAGCGGGCACATCAACGTAACGCGCTAACGCTTGCTGTAACTGCACCGCGCCGTCGCCGGGGTAGCGGTTCAGCGCCAAAGCGCCCAAGCGCTGGCCCAGCTTTTCTTGTAAATCGGGTGGCAGGCTAAACGGGTTTTCCATCGCGTCCATCTTCAGCAGGCCATCGCAGTTTTGCACTACGTAGGCGTGCATAGCACGCACGTCGGCTCGGATGCGTTGCAGGGGGTTTGGTGTGACGGTCATTCAACATCCTTTAATCGCATCTGCGCCGCCTGCGCGTGCGCTTGCAAGCCTTCGCCATAGGCGAGGGTGGCCGCTATCGGGCCCAGAATTTGCGCGCCCGCTTGGCTCACTTCAATGAGGCTGCTGCGCTTTTGAAAGTCGTACACACCCAGCGGCGAGCTAAAACGCGCTGTGCCGCTGGTGGGCAAGACGTGGTTGGGGCCAGCGCAGTAGTCGCCCAGGCTCTCGCTGGTGTAAGCGCCCAAAAAGATGGCTCCAGCGTGGCGCAGCAGCGGCTCCCAGCGGTGCGGCTCGTGGCTGGAAACTTCTAAATGTTCGGGCGCAATGCGGTTAGAAATGGCGCAGGCTTCTTCCATGCTGCGCGTGTGGATCAGCGCGCCACGTCCCGTCAAACTTTTAGCAATGATCTCGGCGCGCGGCATCGTCGGCAGCAGCCGGTCAATGGCCGCTTGCACCGCGTCGATATAGGCAGCATCGGGGCACAGCAAGATGCTTTGCGCCAGCTCGTCGTGCTCGGCTTGTGAAAACAGATCCATCGCCACCCAGTCGGGCGGCGTGCTGCCGTCGGCCAGCACCAAAATCTCGCTCGGGCCAGCAATCATGTCGATGCCGACGGTGCCAAACACGCGCTTTTT
>CAIRYF010000002.1 GCA_903882725.1 uncultured Simplicispira sp. | reverse complement strand
ATGGTGATCATCGTGGTGATCTACAGCATCGAATCGATTTCCAAAGTCTCAAACCAGTCGCAGTAAAGCCGCAAGAGCCGCGCGCGCGATTCGGTGACAACGTCCATGACGCGTTGTCGTGCGTCCGGTTGGTTGCTGCGAATGTCGTCGCTGTGCATGGAAAAGGCATCCAGGCGGCTGGGCTTGGCGGGGTTTGCGCCATCCCAAAGGTAGAGGCGTCGCAAAAATTCTTCATGGTGCGGGGCGCCGTGGGGAACAACGGTAGCCAGTGGTTTGTCCTGGCGGCTGCGGTTTTGTTCAAAAGGCAGCAGGTGCAGGTTGGCAATGGTGTTGCCCCATTGTTGGCAGACCCTGATGAAGTCGTTATCCGTTTTTTTGTTGCTGTAGGCGTCCTGTTGTAGCAGGTGGTCAAAGTCCCAAGGCACGTTGTGTGCTGCCCAGTAGTCGGCGTCTTGCGGGTCGTAGTTGCGGAACAGGTGCTGCATCTGATCACGCTGGGTGTACATCAGCAGTAAAGCATTGGTGCGTTGATAGCCGTGGTGGCTGAGCATGCCGATGAAGTCGCCATACTCAGCCCAGCGCGCGTTGACGGCTTCGTTCAGCTCTTTGTCTGTCGCGTTGGGGTTTTTGGCGCGTGCAGCCTGACGGGCTGGTTGGACGGCCAGGCTGTCCCACCAGTTCCAGCCCTCGATAGGTGCTGACGTGAAGCTTGCCGGATCGAGGTAGCTCGCCAATTTTTGGGGACGCAGAATGCCAGCGATGGTGGGTTTGTTCTGTGGGCTTGCGGCCTCCCCACGGTAGCGAATCTGGGTCAGGACGTGAGGCTTGTCGGTGGTGAAGGCGCTGCCGTCGAGCCAATGGGCCGGGGGCACATTCCACAACCAGCGCACTGCCTTTTCACGTTCCAGGCCAAACCAGTGCAAGGCGGTCGCCAGCCCCAGCAGCTTGCGGCGCACGCTTTCATTGGGTGTACTGCCGTGGTGTGCCAGCCGCAGCAGGAACAAAAACACTTCAGGCGCTTGGCTGGCCATGCGCGACCGCAGCACTGGAGGCAGGCCCCAGGGCTGGGTGTCGGAATAGAGAAACCAGTCGTCCCACTGCCGGATGGCCTTGGCAATCGGGGCCTGCGCGGTGGTATGGGCGGACAAACCAAAAACGGCCTGAATCTGTTCGCGCTCCCGAATGAGCTGGGCGGTCTTTTCTTTGTGCGTGTCGCCAGAGTCTGGCGATGCCTGGGCTGTTGCCAGTTGTCGCAGGCTGCTCACCGTAGGCTGGGCTGGCATGCCAGCGTCGCGCTTGCTCCCTTGCACCAAGTCCAGCCCCAGCCGGGCGCCGAGCAGTGCAACCTGGGTTTCGGGCGGGCGCGGTTTGATGGACTGGATCGTGCCTTCAATACCGGGCCAATACGCCTTGATCATGGAATACGCCCGGTCTTCAGGACTCAGGTCGGTGCCGCCTCCGTTGAGCCTTTGAAACAGGTGCTCCACGTTGGCAATCGGTGTTTGCGTGTCTGATTGGTTTGACGCTTTTTCCAGCCGGTATGGTTCGATCAGCGCCTCGGGGGCAATTTGCAAGGCCACGATTTGCGCACGCACGGCACGTGCCAAGGCGCGTGCCAGATGGTTGGCCTGTGCGGGAGGGGTGCCTTGGCCGTAATCCTCATTCCAGCGCTTTAGGGTGTGGTACGCACGCTCGGCCCAGGGCACGGAGTAGGCGGTTTCTTGCGAGAGATCGTGCGCCCGCACTGTGGCTTCATCAAAGCCCGGCTGCCGTTTGCAGCGCCCCCACACCCGTTCCCACAAGTCGCGTTCTGGCTGGGCGCCCATCTCTTCGCCGTCGGGCTTGCAATACACCTGGTGCGCGGCTTTCAGTGCCCAGGCCAGTGGAATCGGCACATGGGCATCTATCGGCCAGCCCTGCCGTGGCAGGGGGCGATCAGGCGTTGTGTTGCCGCTGTGCTGGCGAAATTTTTCTTGTGCCTTCATCGCCTGGCGGTGCTCCAGTCGCTCGGGCTCGCGGTTGTCACTGACTTTGAAGCCCCAGGGGTGCGCCCGGGTTGTCACGCGCAGCAAATGGCTGCGGGTGGAATTCTCAAAGCCGCGCACTGGCTGGGGCGATTCCGGCGTCAGATCCAGCCACAGCAACGTATCCATCTCTGGAGGTTCAGGATTTGGTTCCGGAAAAGGATCCAGAAAGCCCAAGGCCACGGCATTGGCGCGTTGTTGTCCATCCAGCAGATGGTGTTCGTACTGGTCTTCAGCCCAAGGCAGGTGTTGAGGACGGCCCGCGTGAGCGCCGCTGCGGGTTGCTTGCAGTTTCAGCTTGGGTGTGACCACCAAAGAGCCGATTGGAAAGCCGCGCAAGATGGAGTCCCAAAGCAACTCGACCTGGTTGGGGCGCCACACCGCGCCTCGTTGCAGCGATGGCAAACCCGCCAGCACATCGGGTTTGTGAAGCAGACCTTGGGTGTCCCGCGTTAACTCGGGCAATTGCCAGCTGGCCACGTCGCGCAGGAATAAAAGATGGGCTGTTTTGTTGACTGTCATGGGTTCTCCTTGGTGGGGTCAGTTGTTTCTACGGGGCTGGTTATCTGAACAGCGCGCACCGCCTCCCTCAACCTGCGCAGCCACGACTCCAGCATCGCGCTGTCCATCACTCATATGACTGCATTCGCTCCAGCGCCTCTTTGGCCCCCAGCGCCAGCTCGATGTGCCGACGCTCCTGCACATTCGCTTCGTTCAGATTGATGCGGATCAGCGCTGCGCCCTGACTTTGCAGGCGCTGGCTGAAGGCGCGCACGGCGGGCAGGGCGCGGCCTGCGCCCACTTCCACCACCACCACGGTGCCGTTCTTCTTTGGCCCCAGCGTTTCCAGCCAGCGGGTCAGCCGCTCGTGTTGTTGGTCGCTGCGCTGGCTGTTCCAGGCCCCGTCGTCGAACATCAGCACATTGGGCCGGGCGATGCCGCCGCAGCCGGGGCAGCGGGGCAGGGCATTGCGCAGCAAGCAGTGCGCCTCGTCCACGTCGGGCACAAAGCCGGCGGCTGACCAAATTTTTCCCTCGCAATCGCCGCTGCATTGCAGGCCGTGGAGGGAGCCGTGGCATTCGTAGATGCGCTCGGCGGCAAAGCCTGCCTGCTGGAACTGCCCGTCCACGTTGCTGGTGTAGACGAAATAGCCCCCAGGCGCGGCCTCGCCCCAGGCCTTGAGCAGGCCAAAGCCCGCGTGTGGCTGCACCGTGCGGTACTTCTGCAAACGGTGGCCATAAAACCCCCAGGCGCGCTCGGGGTGCTGGATAAAGTGCCCCGCCGTGGCGGCTTCTTCAAAGCGCAGGCGGCTTTGGGCCAGCGCGGGGTAGGTGCGCCAGAAACCGTTGTTGCTGCGAAAGTCGGGCAGGCCTGAATCCACGCCCATGCCCGCACCGGCGGCAATGATCAGCGCCTGGGCGTTGTGGATCAGCTGTGCGGCCTGGGCCAGCTTGTCTTCCAGCCGCAAGTCGGTGGGCCGCTCGGCTGGGGGGCGGGTGGGGTTTTGGTAGAGAGGTTTGGGCATGGGGCCAGTATGGCGCCGGGGTGCGACAGGCTGTGTCGCACGCCGTGAGGGCTCATCCTGACCAGCCTCATCCCAAGGGGACGATACCCAGCGGTTACAGCACCAGCGTTTTCAGGTATTCGCGAAACGATTCGCCGACCTGCGGGTGTTGCAGCGCCAGCTCCACCGTGGCTTCTAAGAAGCCTTCTTTGCTGCCACAGTCGTAGCGCTTGCCAGCGTATTGAAAGGCGTACACCGCCTCGTAGGCCATCAGGCGGGCGATGGCGTCGGTGAGCTGGATTTCGCCGCCAGCGCCTTGGGGCTGGGTGCGCAGTTGTTCAAAAATCGCTGGCGTCAGGATGTAGCGCCCGGCCACGCCCATGCGCGAGGGCGCGTCTTCTGGCGCGGGTTTTTCGACGATGTTTTGGATGCGCAGCAGCGCACCACCTGCCGACTCGCCAGCGACGATGCCGTAGCGGTTGACCTGCTCCAGCGGCACTTCTTGCACCGCCAGCATCGAGCGCCCTTGCTGGCGAAACGCCACCACCATTTGCGCCAACACCGGCTCGCCGCCCACCGGGCCGACCATCAAGTCGTCGGCCAGCAGCACGGCAAACGGCTCGTTGCCGACCAGCGGCTCGGCGCACAGCACGGCGTGGCCCAGCCCCAGCGAGCGCGGCTGGCGTACAAACGAGCAGTGCATATCCTCGGGCATCAGTGAGCGCACCAGCGCCAGCAGCGCGTGTTTGCCAGCGGCTTGCAGCTCGTTTTCCAGCTCGTAGGCGGTGTCGAAATGGTCTTCAATGGCGCGCTTGCTGCGCCCGGTGACAAAAATCATGTGGCGCACGCCAGCGGCGTAGGCTTCTTCGACGGCGTATTGGATCAGCGGCTTGTCAACCACCGGCAGCATCTCTTTGGGCGAGGCTTTGGTGGCCGGCAAAAAGCGCGTTCCCAGCCCAGCGACCGGAAAAACGGCTTTGCGAACCGGCGCGTTGGTGTGCAAGGTCATGCGGTTTTTCCTTTTTTATCTAGCCCAAGCGGGCCAGCTGGCCCTGCAAGCGTTCGATGGTGGCGGCAAAGTCGCTAACACGCTTTTGCTCTTGCGCCAAGACGGCAGGTGGGGCTTTGGCGACAAAGGCCTCGTTGGCCAGCTTGGCGTGGGCTTTGGTGATTTCGCCGCCCAAGCGGGCGATTTCTTTGCCCAGGCGCAGCTTTTCTGCGGCCACGTCAATTTCCATGTGCAAGCAGATACGCGCTTCACCCACCACCGCCACCGGCGCGGCTTGGGCAGCGGCTTGCCACGCGGCTTCGTCGTCAAACACTTTGACTTCACTCAACTTGGCCAGCGCTTGCAGCACGGGTGCCGCAGCGCGCAAAAACAGACTGTCGCCGACAGCAAACAGCGGCAAGCGCGTGGCGGGTGAGACGCTCATCTCGCCGCGCAGCGTGCGGCAGGCGTCGACCAAGCCTTTCAGGCGCGCCACGTAGGCGATAGCGTCTTCGTCGATTTTTGCGGGCTGTGCCTCGGGGTAGCGGGCAATGCTGACCGATGCACCGGCCAAGCCAGCCACCGGGGCGACTTTTTGCCACAGCGCTTCGGTGATGAACGGGATGATCGGGTGCGCCAGGCGCAAGATGGCTTCGAGCGTGCGAATCAGCGTGCGGCGTGTGGCGCGGGCTTGCGCAGCGTTACCGGTTTGGATTTGCACCTTGGCAATTTCGAGGTACCAGTCGCAAAACTCGTTCCAAACAAAGTCGTACACCGTGTTGGCGACGTTGTCGAGGCGGTATTCGGCAAAGCCTTTGGCCACTTCGGCCTCGACTTTTTGCAGTTGCGAGGTGATCCAGCGGTCGCACTGGCTGAAATCTAAATAGCTGCCCGCCGCACAAACTGCCGCAGTTTGTGGAGCCAAGCCGCAGTCCTGGCCTTCGCAGTTCATCAGCACAAAGCGGCTGGCGTTCCACAGCTTGTTGCAAAAGTTGCGGTAGCCCTCGCAGCGCTTGCTGTCAAAGTTGATGCTGCGCCCCAGGCTGGCCAGCGCGGCAAAGGTAAAGCGCAGCGCATCCGCGCCATAGGCCGGAATGCCGTCGGGAAATTCTTTTTGCGTGTCTTTGCGCACCTTGGGCGCGGTTTCGGGCTTGCGCAGGCCGGTGGTGCGCTTGTCCAGCAGCGGCTCCAAGGAGATGCCGTCAATCAAGTCCACCGGGTCGAGCACATTGCCTTCGCTTTTGCTCATTTTCTTGCCCTGCGCGTCGCGCACCAAGCCGTGGATGTAGACGTGCTTGAACGGCACGCGCCCGGTGAAGTGCGTGGTCATCATGATCATCCGGGCCACCCAGAAAAAGATGATGTCGTAGCCCGTCACCAGCACGCTGCTGGGCAGGTACAGGTTGTAGTCGTCGGTGGCGCTGTCGGTTTGCTCGGGCCAGCCCATCGTAGAAAACGGCACCAGCGCCGAGGAGTACCAGGTGTCGAGCACGTCGGCGTCGCGGCGCAGCGTTTTGCCGGGGGCTTGGGCTTGGGCGTCGGTTTCGTTTTTGGCGACATAGACCTTGCCGTCTTCGTCGTACCACGCCGGAATTTGGTGGCCCCACCACAGCTGGCGGCTGATGCACCAGTCCTGGATGTTGTTCATCCACTGGTGGTAGGT
>CAIRYF010000001.1 GCA_903882725.1 uncultured Simplicispira sp. | reverse complement strand
GACATCTCGCTGGCTGCGGGCCGCATCATCGCTATCAACCGCGCGGTGGCCGACTTTACGCCGTACCGCACCATCGACGCCAGCGGCTGCATCGTGCTGCCCGGGCTGGTCGATTTGACCGCCCGCCTGCGCGAGCCGGGCCACGAGCACGAGGGAATGCTCGAATCCGAAATGGCCGCCGCCGTCGCTGGCGGCGTCACCAGCTTGGTCTGCCCGCCCGACACCGACCCGGTGCTGGACGAGCCGGGCTTGGTCGAAATGCTGAAGTTTCGCGCACAAAAGCTGCACCAAGCGCGGCTGTTTCCCATCGGCGCATTAACGCGCGGCTTGGCTGGCGAGGTGCTGACCGAAATGCTGGAGCTGACTGAATCGGGCTGCGTCGGCTTTGGCCAAGCCGAAGTGCCGCTGGCCAGCACCCAAGTGCTGCAACGCGCGCTGCAATATGCCGCCACCTTTGGCTACACCGTCTGGCTGCGCCCGCAAGAGCTGCACTTGGGCAAAGGCGTCGCTGCCAGCGGCGCGCTGGCCACGCGCTTGGGGCTGCCCGGCGTGCCAGTAGCGGCCGAAACCATTGCGCTGCACACGATTTTTGAGCTGCTGGGCAACAGCGGCGCGCGCGTGCATTTGTGCCGCATCAGCAGCGCCGCTGGCATTGAGCTGGTGCGCCGCGCCAAAGCGCAAGGCTTGAATGTGACCTGCGACATCAGCATCAACACGTTGCACTTGACAGAAAACGACATCGGCTTTTTTGACAGCCGCGCCCGCCTGACGCCACCGCTGCGCCAACAGCGCGACCGCGACGCGCTGCGCGCCGCGCTGCAAGACGGCACGGTGGACGCGCTGGTGTCAGACCACACGCCGGTCGATGAAGACGCCAAAACGCTGCCGTTTGCCGAAGCCGAGCCGGGTGCCACCGGGCTGGAACTGTTGCTTAGTTTGGCGCTGAAATGGTCGCAAGACAGCGGCGTACCGCTGCTGCGGGCGCTGGCCGTAGTCACCAGCGCCCCGGCGCAGGTGCTGGGCAACGCGCTGGGCACGCTGCAAGCCAGCGTCGGCCAGCTGGTTGAAGGCGGCGTCGGTGACGTCTGCATCTTCGACCCGCACAGCGCTTGGACGGTGACCGACCAAGCCCTGCGCAGCCAAGGCAAGCACACGCCGTTCACCGGTTATGAGCTGCCGGGCCGGGTGCGCTGCACGCTGGTCGGCGGGCAGATTGCGTTTGAGCAGGCGGCTTGAACTAAAAATTGATAGCTGCTAGCGCACGTATTTGTTGGCTTTCAGGTGGTTTTTATGCTGAAAGCCTTTAGATACGTGCGGTGCGTGCTCATTTTTTAGATGGCGCGGCGTCGTAGGCTAGGTTGGCGCAGTGCAACCCGATAGCAAAAACCAGCCCGCCATGCGCCGGGCGGCCGGCTTGCCAAAATAGTGCTTGCAAGGGAAAACCGCTCTAATGCGCAACCCCACATTGCTCAATACGCAAGATGCTGGCATCGCTAATGGTGACCGCATTGAGCTGGCCACCTCCGACTGGGTGGCTATTTGTGAAGTCCCATGTGATCATATCCCCGCCCGCAGCTGGCCTCTCTTTCGCACCAGGGAAGTGCTGCACGGGGTTATCGAGTCCATTCAAAGGGAGCAAACCACATGAGCCGCATCCATCCTCAAGCCCG